>WJKO01000193.1 GCA_014729055.1 Promethearchaeota archaeon
AACCACTGTTTGAGCATTTCAAACAGATGTTGCCCTATCCGTTTTTAATTTTAAAATATATTCGGTTGCAAGATCAACAAGTTATTGCCATAAAAAACGGACATGATACCATACAAGGAAACATTAGGGAAATTGTGGATCAAAAATACTCAGATCCTGCTACCTATGCTTATTATTTCAACTCGCATCCCGAGTGTGTACTGAGTCAAGAACAATTAGAAGTGCTCAATAATATAGAAAAGATTGATTGCAAACTTCTGGGCAAATTGGCTAAGAAGTTTATGGTGGATCAGAGAATTATTACAAAAAATCTAAACATTCCACAAAAAAACTCTATCTATTCAGAACATATGATTGACCAAATCGATGAAGAGGAAGACACGACCGATAAAATCGATGAAGGAAAAGAAGAAAGAATTGAATTCACAGAGGAAGCTGTGTGCAATAAATTTTCAACGAATGAAGTATATACACACCGACAATATGGGTTAGCACTAGAAAATATTGCTAAAGAATACAAAGTACACGCGAACGACGTTTCTACTATGGTTAGAACAAAAGGGCTTTACACGGAAGGATGCCAGAATATCCTAAATAAGGTAGAGATGATGACTCATAAACTCAAGTTGACTAAGAAGTTTCAAGTAATAGCGGATATGTGTGATGTCGCATTTGAACAAGGGCTGTTTTACCAGATGGTGGTATCCCCCAGAACAAAAAATCAACTGTCGCAAAAACAACTCAATACATTGTGGAAACGTACTGAATTGAATTCAATAAGCATTGACGAAAACGAATTATTCCACGCACACATCGGAATAAAAAATCTCTATCTATTCCAAAATAGCAGCGAGACAGACCTTAAAAATAAAATACTGACCACCCGAAAACAGATCCTGTTTGCCAGATTGGAACATCTCTTTCAATGCATTCAAGAAAGCGAATATCATAAGGGAACCATAACGAAAATACTTCAGAATTCATCGTATGGGTTTAGTTCCTTGATTAAAGAATTCGCCGTAAAACAGACTGAACTCACGCTTTTGACCATCGAGTTTATAACCCATGCCGATATTAGTGAAAAAATTACTCAAAAGTTTAAAAATATGGGTGATCCGCACAGGGCTCTTGAAAAATACCTCTTGAAGCAACCTGAAATTACGGGATATTATTACGTCAAAGACCTACTGAGAGAGCCGCTTTCAGAAAGTTATGCCCAATATTTAGATTGTTTGACAGATGATGAAGAGAAAAAAAAGCAGTTGGCACAAAGAATCGCTACTATGAACAAATATTATTATCTTCAAGACATTACGGACATTATCAATTACACGAACAAATATCCAAAGCGTGAAATCAAGCCAAATGTTCCAGCAGAGTTATTAAATGCAGACTATCGCAAAAAACATCAGCTAATCTTTGATATCATCGCCGAATATACGGGAGAGAAATTTAAAGCGGGACCTCCGTCAGAATTCGCCTCAGAACTTGAAAAAGTGCTTGGAAAGAGCAATTTACCCCAAGATGTAAATAACATCTTAACGAATATTTGTCATGTACAGCAAGACATGAATGAAATTATGGACAATATCAAGCATAGAAAACATAAAATTTCAAGGGCGATCAACAGAATACCTACGTTTTATTTGAAATATATAGGCGGTCAGCTGAAGTTTATTAAACCTTATCTCCTCGAGGATGTATCATTTGAGGACATATTAGAAAACCTTAATGCCGTGGGTATATTTCGGTTATATTTAGAGATACAATATATCTTGAGTATTGCAATAAGTATGCCTGGTAGGTTTACGTCCGAAGGTATGATCAAAGGCGCAGTAGAAATGCTGACGGATCGACTTTTTGTCCCCAAAGCAAAAATTAATCGGGATGTCGATGAAATAGAGAAAGAAAATGATGAGAATAAAAGCGAAACAACTGATGACGAAAGTTTTGATAATTACCGCGAACGAGCACTTAGGGCAAAGTTATTTTTCTTATATCGTTCCCACTTCTTTTATGTACCCTTGAAATATATCGATTATGTTAAGCCCTTGTCTTCAGTCACGGATGAAACGGACATTAGAGAAGAAATGAAGGTGCAAAATAAGACCTCTAAGTCTAATAAAAAGAAGCATGGAAATTCCGGGGGAACGTGCAATGTGACGCTTAAAATTCCCGAGGAAGTAGAAAATGCTTTAACACGGATAAAGGAAAAGCGAATAAATTATTTTGGATGGACTCTGAAAGGTCTTACGGAGAAAAAAAGAGAAGAATTAATTGAAAGCAGTTTTAAAAGGTTGACCAAGCGGTTGCTTTCAAATCGTGTATATAATCTCTGTCAATTAGAGTCATTTCTCAGTCGCAGATTAATGGAAGATGAAGATTTTGATATGGACCTCTTAGATCCTATTATGAATGAAGCCATCAGACAAAAAACGCAGATCTCCAAAAGTGAAAAATATCGAAACATCATTGCTGAATATTTATTAGATTTTTTGGGAGACTATGCTGTGGACTTATCGCGAGTAATCTATGACGCCAGATATTCCTATAATATGATTAAATATGTAAATGATAGGTATAAGAAAACGGATAAGTGCAAGAAATCAATTAATAGTGCAATGATAAGAGGCAAGATCCGTGAATTCCGAAATACTGCTGATAAAGAAGACACTATCCTTAACAAATATTTCAATCGATGGAATCTTTGGAAACGCAACCGCAAACTTAAGAATTATCTTGCGAAAAAAATGGAGAAGATTGATAAAGAATGGGAAGAAGTGGTGATTGTTTTGAGTAATAAATACCTTCTTCATTTTTTGGGGAAAACACAAGACGCAGAATTATTAGATAATTTTCTTATGGCAGATTCCTATGAGAAGGCATATAAAATAGCAGAATATGCCGAAACCCACCCGAATATTTTAAAAAAAATTCAAGAGGCAAAAAGTCAATATATTAACTTGAAGTCATGGTTGACATCTGAAAAGTTCGATTATAAAGACCTAATACTGGCAGTATTGCGGGGGTTGGTCCTCTATTATGAGTTTAAAGCGCTAGAAGATGTAAAAAAGTCGGATTATAACCGCAATATGCACACAAAGCTCGCAAAAATGGCGTATGCGCAGGGTATTTCGAATAATGATTCGCTGAAATCACAAAAATCGGAAGTAAAACATGCATTATTTAACATCCTCCTTTCATTTCCGTCGATTGTTCCCCATAACGACTTTATTAAATCCTTTAGTTTTGCATTCTCGGAGAAAATGTGGAGGTCTCCATTTATAGATCCGAAATATGATACCATCAATGAATTAGAAGAAAGCTGGAATTCAAAATTCGGCAACTCCCATAGCAATTTCTTCGATCAAATTTTTTCATTGGTCAGTATGCTCAGTATGTTTCGAATTTTAGAATGCAACGGGAAATTTTCCGAGGAAAATATTGAAGAGTTTATCACCGATACCCAAATTCAATGGAAAAAGCGTATGCATAACTTACACGCGATGCAAGAAGCCCAAGAGGAAAAAGAAAGCGAAAAAAAGAAGAATTCTAAAAGCGATAACCATCAAACCATTTCTGAATCGCAATATAAGGCGGTACTAAAAGATGTTTTAGATCCATTCAGGCATCTTTCGTTTGGCTACATCAGAGATTTATTTCCCGTAAAGAAAGAATCTGCCATTGCCAAAGAGGATAGTAACAAAAAAAAGTCGAAACGTTCGCTGATGCCACTGGCCCTTGGATGCGAAAAAGGGGCATTCGGTAATCTGAAAACTAATTACTCACAGCTTAGGCAGATAGGGGCAACGCCAAGTCTTACTGTATCTCTACAAGGACCGCCCCTTAAAGCCGATGAATTGGAGAAGAAGTATGAGAAATTGTTTGAAGAGAATAAAGGCAATGTTTTCATTGACGAATTGGACTTCAGACCGCCCGCACCCAGAAAAACGGGAAATCATTCCCTCCATCATAAGAGTCATTTGTCTAAGGATAATATTGAAGAGCAAAGAAACAAATTGGCACGGTCAATTTCTAAAAATCAAAAGCGGTTTACTGCATATCAACAGTTATATCTTGATTTATTCGACAGCAGCGAGCTATTTAAGGACGCTATCAAGGTTGAGCGGAGAATTTGGAAGCATTTTACCAAATACAAAAAATTGGTCACTAAAAAAGCGGATGATGCACTTATCAAGGGATCTTGGGCAAATTATAAGCGAAATGTAGAGGAAGCTCATAAAAAGGAATATATTACGAAGGAACAACTTGCGGAATGTTTAGAGGAATCAAAAGTAGAAAAGCTGAGCACATCTGAACTGATTGATACAAAGCTAAAAATTGGCATTCATGGTTCCGAAAAATGCCTTGAGAATGTTAAGGATACGTTAAGCACTTCCAAGCACTCAGAATATACGCACCGTTTATATGACTGGATCCTTAAGATTAATTCTTCAGAAACGAAAACGCTTGAAGAATTTATCCAAGCGTATGAAAATACAAATGATGACAAGAAGAATGAATTTCTTAAGGATACCAAAATAGCATTCCATAGTTTTATTCAGCTGGTAATGGCACGAATCAAGGCATATAAATCCGAAGAAGCGAGCAATATCAAGCGGAACTATCGAAATATCGATACCTATGCTCACACGCTGTCCCGTAAAGAGAAACAGACACACAAAATGAAAGAATCATTCATAGACATATTTAAACGCTTTGTCGAGCTTTTAAAGGATAATAAAGAGGACTTTGCCCCGATTCATACATGGATGTATCAAGATTGTAACAAAGCAGGTGAGGTCTTGAGTCCCATGGAAGTTAACATCGAGATTCCTCCTGCGCTGCAAAAGAAGCTTGCGCAAGACAGCGTTTCTATAGAGTCCATTCAGATTAAACCTCCAAACTACCCCTCATTGAAATTGACCGCGAATTTGCACCTATCAGGTGAGTTTTCCGACATATACCTTAGTCCAAAAGCCCTTGAAAAGATTACACCTTGCTCTCTTGTCAAGAATCTAAAAGGGAAAATCTTGCTCGGAATGGACGTTAACAGGTTAAATTCCTGGCGGACGTTCGCCTATACTTTGTATTATATACATACTAATGATTCCGTATATAAACTTCCTTTAGCAGAGGAAAAATTGAGTGACGAAGACCTTGCACGCTTGCTGAATGTATATGATACGACTCATTCTAAAATTAACGGTAAAACATTAATTGATAAGATTAATGCCATGATGCAAGTGGGTTTATACAAACCAACGAACGCGCGTCCATATACACTCCAGGCAACAAAAGTTAACAATCCTTCATTTTCCGACAGAATCATGGCACCCGTAAAATATCTTTCCGTTAAGCGCATTCATGTAAAGCAACATTTAAGATTCTGTCAGAAACGAAAATCGGAATATATTCGATTCAAAAAGAGCGAAGGTGCCCGATCGGGAGACTCTTCGAATAGTGAGTATCAACGGGAAATTGACCGATTATCCGTGGAGATCCACTATTTCGGGAAAAAGATGGCGAACCTTCGAAATCGAATTAAACAATATCTCATAAACGTGCAACAGTATATGATTATGAGGTTTAATGTCAGCGCTGTTTATTATGAGAAATTATCACTTTCGGCTGACCGAAAAAAGGGAGGACTTGCCGAAATAGTGAATAGTATGTTTAAAAACGTGCCGGAACTAAACAAGATTGTATTCAGCCGGCTGAGATCGGCAGGATTTGGAAAAAGTGACATGCCAACAGAGATAGAGGGCAGCGCATATGGGACTTCCAAGATTTGTGCGGTCTGCCATTACTTTAAAGTGGGCAAAGATCACCACATAACCGATACATGCGTTTTAGATAACAGTATGAGCTATGATTACGCGCCTTGTTTGTGCTGTAAAGATGAAAACGGTAACTCAATAGTATATGATAGGCATGAAAACGCTGCAGATAATGTGGTCTTGAAGAATCTCAAAGTAAAAGCCAATTCTGTTACAAGATATTATGCAAAAACGAATAAAGGGCCGCCGCCTTAATTGCGATACAACGCTTGAACTTGCAAGCGTGAAAGGAAATGGAAAAGTAATTTTAGAATGTAATACTGTTATGGATGGGAATCTTTACTCTGTTCCAGTGGATTTTGAGACTGATGTGAGCCATGAACGATGCAGAAAAACCGATAGATTTAAATATATGTTTGTTTATATTCTTATATGGGGATTACATACCGGTGATTAAATCAGATTGCTGGATATATTCCTCATTAGGTAAATAATTGTATAAATTGTTTACTCCCATGCATGCCGTGTGAACCAATTGGTGATGGCTATTGTATGGCAAAATTAGTTCGTGTGACTCGTCACGACTTCAAATCTGTG
>WJKO01000020.1 GCA_014729055.1 Promethearchaeota archaeon
GCGTAATCCATGCTGTAATGAATATTTTCAAAGATCTAAAAAAATAGACGAATATCTCTAAAACCATAACTACACGAGAGAAATGACGGCTTGATTTAGTGTTGGAATCGCACACACATATTTTAGTCTACATCTTTTTTGATTAGGATTGGTTTATGACACCTCTTTCCAGTTCCCGTACGTTTAAATTTATCGTGATAAAATACGTTGCCATTCCTTGATCCTATCATTTTCATTTCACATTCATCTCCATCTATGCTCACGTAAAGCCATCCAGTCTCCTCGATAATACCATATTGAAATGCATTTCTGATAACTTCATCATTTCTCGCTCCGTTTGGATTTCCTTCGAGGATGCCATCTCGTTCGAAAATATACGTTTTTTCTTTCCAGATGTAATTTGCTGGAGGATCTCGAGTTTTCATTTCCTTCATATTTGACAAGCCATTTCCCCCATTACCAACCAAAATATAATGTGTACCGCCCCAGTCCTCTTCTCGACTTTGCCAATATACTTCAAACTGGTGGTCATGACCGTAAAATACCGCATCGACTTGGTATTCATTAAAAAGGTCAAGATATATCATCTCATAGAGTTTAATCATACCGTTCTTATATCCGGTTGAATATATCTCATGATGCAAGCAAATAAATATCCAATAATTTTTTTTTGCGAATCTTGCTAATGTTTTTTCAAGCCATTCCATTTGATCATCGCTAACAAGCCCTTGTGGACCCCGGGCTTGCCCTGCATTGCACGAATCCAACATAATAAACACCGCATTACCGTAAATCACATAATAATACCCGCCCTTTCTGATATCTTCATAAGGGTTGTTGAATGCATGGATAAAATGGGCATAGGTTTCGCGATGGTCGCTATCATGGTTTCCGGGAATATTCATCAAGGCGATATTGTTTGTTTTATTTGAGTGAATATAGGGATGTAATTGGTAGAAGAAACTATTCCATGCGGATTCTTGACCTCCGTGGGCAGTTATATCTCCAGTTACCGTTAAAAAGCGGATATCCCCTGAATATTCTTCCATTCTTTTTATTGAGTCTGCAACATTCATGTCCTGGCAGTGTATATCTGACGTTATGCAAAAATCAAACGAGATGGATCTATTGTTGCTTGTCTCCGAATAACTCGGTGCAGTTCTGAAAGAATATATGGGTTTACCGTCCTTTTCAATAAACTCGGGGATAAGAATACCCGCATTATAAATATCCACTTTATTCTTAATATGATTTTCAGGTCGGGAAATTCTGAAGTAATAAACGGTATCTGGTTTTAAATCCGTCAATATAAAAGAGTGCAGATAACGAGGAGGTGTATCCTCTTCAATTTTAAATTCACATTCTTCCGTTTCCCCATATTTAATCCATTTATGCATTGTCATGAATTTTGATTGCCACGTTATTCGTATCTCGCGTGACGCATCATTTCCGAAGATAATATAGGGACCCCAACATCTAAAATCATCAGGTCCTTTCCATTGATAGTTTAATTTCATTTTGTGAATGCCCACCTCTCTAAATCTAAAAATCTATTATATTTATATTTTTTAATCTATAATTTATGTATTTTTTATGGATTTTTAAGTAACCAAGACGCGTTTCTCATGAGTCAATTCCACTGCTTCTTTCATGGCGTCTTCATAAATATCAATTTCATGGATCCCAAAAAACGGACTCTTAGTCTTTTTTGCTGCAAATTCTGCGGTTTTATATAATCCACGCGCCATAAAACCTATACCGTTTACCATATCTGCTGCCTTTTTGAAATCTTTAAGCGTATTATCATCCCAAAGTCCAAAGAAGCCATTGTAAAATGTGCTCAAATAAATACCGCCAAAAATACTAATGACGACAACTATTATCGTTGTAAGCAGATTACCGTTCCAAATAACACGGGCAATGGATTCTATGCTGAAATACAAACAAACAGCACTCAATAATGGTGCTATAAATGTCTTCCACGTGTAAAACTTGCCTTTCCAGAATATTCTTCTTATAAGGATCCATACGAGAATGTCTTTTACTGCTAAGCCTAAATTATACGCTATTATGACGCCCTCCATGCCAATGGTTGGAATAAGCACTAAGTACCCGACAGCACGGATAGATTGTTCAATTATCCATGTATAGAGATTGAGATCAGTTCTACCTGTGCCTTGGAAAATTCGGTCTCCCGCCCAAGAATATGGTCCCATTAAGGCATGAATTAGTAAACCCGAAAAGTAAATTGTTGCGCGTTCCCACGTCGGACCAGAAAAACCTATAATGATTCTATCACCAATTATTAAAAGAATAGCACCAAAAGAATAACAGATCCAATTCATAATACGCAACATCTCAACAATTCCTAATTCAAATAGCTTCTTTTTCCCATTACCGAGGCTTTCACTTATCGGGGGCATCATTCCGCCCAGATATATCCCAACCAAACTCATAGTCTGCGATAACATATACGCAAGGTCAAAAAACGCCATTTCACTACTATAATCGGATATATGTATTGAAAGAAGAATAACTTGCAAAAACCAGACTAATGGAACCCAAACATTACCCACAACCAATCTTATACCGTATTTAAATGTCTCTTTTATTTCATCCTTTCCGAAATCTAATCTAAATAGGTTCTTGCCTTCATATCCTTGTTTCTTAAATAAGTGGAAGCCAAGAGCGAAGAATACAAATTCGCTTATCCAACTACCAATGGCCAGACCAACAACCGCTCCAAATACTTGACCATACATTGGAAATAGATTAAATATCAGTCTAAAAATAATGACCATTATATATTGGAATAGCAAATTAAAGAGCACATATTTTATGATCTCTAAGAATTGGGCAAGATCAAGGCGTTGCACTCCTTGAAAGAAGAACATAAACACCGCTAAAAAGCCCGGATATTGTATCATAGAATGTAAGATAAAAAACCAAGACATATGAGCGTATTTTGTATATGGGAAAACATACAGTCCAATCATCGAGACCGCAGCAAACTGTCCTACTCCGCTGAGCAGTTGCCAGTAGATATAAATCTGCATATAACGGATTGCTTTTCTTGGTTGCTTAACTCTGTATTGAGCAAAGAACTTCGCTGCCGCGGTAGAGGTACCAAAATCTAAAAACAACCAAAATGCTTCAAAAAACCTTGTGACAAATGAATAATACCCGGCCGCTTGTGGATAAGGTAAAATAAAATTAGGGTATATATATAAAGTCAATAAAACTTGTGGTCCTAATAGAATGAAAGACATAAATAAAGTAAACAAGAATCCAGATAATTGTCTGTGATATCCGATCTCTTCCCATTCGTCGACTTCTTCTTCTTTCATCAGCCGTGGCTGTTCATCTAAAATTTCAGTCCCCACTTTTTTGTGTTCATCAGTAGATTGTGTTTCCGTTTTTTCATCTTCCGGCTTTTCTTCTGCTATCTTAGATAAAAATGATTCGTCAATTCTGGATTTAGATTGATTCCTCTTCCGTTTATAAATATAGATGGTAACTATTAATAGAACTGAAACCATAGAAGTCCAGAATACACGTGCAAACAGATGTGGTACTGGGGAATACTTCCAATCCGCATAAGCTAATGGTTGACTTTGTATAGAATATATTACGCTAGAATACACTAAATAGTTGAAATAAGGCCATAAATGTTGTGATTCAAGCGAATCTTCGCCCAGCCAAGCTGTAAATACTATAAAAATTCCACTGGATTGGGATCTATGCATTATTAAAGGATCCGTCACTTGAGAAATCGAATCATCGATAGGTTCTTTTGATATATCAATTATGTAGTCCGAACCGAGATCTAAAGGTGACGCAGGTAATATCGTATAATTTTGCATATTTGGAGCAGAGTTCCAATCGATCGAATCGAAAATGTTAGTATCCGTTTTATTCACATTGGGTATTGCTTTCTCTGTATTATTGGAGATTTTTGACATACCGCTAGGTTGAATAATCTCAAAATCAACCAACTGGACCTGTCTATTAGATTGCTCTGGACCACAGATATAAATTAAACCGCCCCCATTGTCCACAAACTCCATAATTTTATCGATATCTCCAGATTCTAATATGGGATCAACAAGGGTAATAATATCAAATTCTAACAATAAATCCAATCCACTATCCGCTTCTTGGATTATCAAATCATCATTAGTAATATTAAACGAATCATCCAAAGACATAGCAGTTAAAATCGGATCGTCTTCAGCGACGCTATCTCCCGCAACACTTTGCTGGGAATTAAAATAAAGAATATTAATAATTGCATCATCTTCTGCACTAACATAGGGTATCTTCAAGATGCCTAAGGTAAAAAAAACCCAGAATATCACTATATATTTAGTCGCTCGTCTTTTTTCTTGGTTTTTCATACTGAAATCTCCCGAATATTGATTGATTAGAAACGTAGATTAAACTTTTTACCTAAATTTTGGATTTTTCGCTTGACACTTCTTATTTCTATAAGAATTGATTCTTGTTCATCGATCCTAACTACTTTTGATTTATCATCTTCATAAATTCTTTCTAAATAACTCTGGAAATATATTACATTTACATTTCTCAGTAAATCATGCTGTAATTTATAATATCGTTCGATATTCTTGAATATGGACAAGGTTTCTTTAACTTTTGCAATTACATGCGATAGATATAATTTTGAATTAGAGTAGGAGAATATGTTAGACTTCTCCAGATTGGAAAATTTAGTCATGTCCTTATTTTTCACCATAATTGAACTTAATATATTGAAAATAGCGAAATATTGAACGGGTATTGAACGTTTTAACATTGAAAGATGAAAAATAATTAATTCAGTTTGCTTTTCATATAAAACTATTAATTTGCCGATAATATCGCTAAGATAACCATATAGCCTATTAATTAAAATGACTGAATTCGAACAATATACTTCAACCATATTCTCTTGTCCTTTCTCAAAAAAAATACTCTCTCTTTTTATAATTAGTTCATTATACTGCCGAATTGCATTAAAAACAGATTCTTTTCCAGAGAGATATTCATTTATTCTAAATAAATTATCTACTAAGTCTTTTACGTTACCATCTTCACTAATGTTATTACCATCTAAGAATTTATAGACGGATTCTTCCATTTTGTTTTTAAAAAATAATAAGAGACCTTGTGTACTTTTCTTCAAATTATACTCATCGATTGCGTATTTTAAAGATTTTATGAGGTTAAGAGGGTTATTTCTTTCGTTTTGGTAACTATTATCAATACTTGTCTTTACTTTTGGTTTATTTACATCTAGCTCCTCTAAATTTAATTTATTTACATCAATTTGGGCAACATTTTCAAGCAAAGTCCAATCTATTGGCGTAATCGCTTGTTTA
>WJKO01000194.1 GCA_014729055.1 Promethearchaeota archaeon
ACAATGAAACACTACCGCCACCTGCCGCTTTTGCAGGTGGATAATCTGAAAGACGTGATCCCATATGACTGCGTTCCGGTTGCAGTTGAACTGATTCGGACAGCACGTCCGCTGATGACCTATACGCACCCCGAACGAGCGTTCTATGTGTTCGGTGCGGAGGACGCCACGCTTGGAAATCGTGTGCTGTCGTGGTGCAGGGATGTGGTCTACATCCCGACGAACGGGTGCTTGAATCTGGCAGCCTGCGTCAACGTCGTATTGTACGACAGGTTATATAAGACGCAGTCAGGGGATACTGTTGAGTTGGCGGCTGAACTGCCGACAGCTGGCGATTATTCTCATATATTGCATTAAACAAAACAAAACATTATTTAAGTTGGGAGTAGATCATGACTGCTAAAGCTAATGTTAATCCAGGTGATGTTTTCGAAGGTGTATTAAAAAATGTGAAGTTTACTTGTAATTCACCATTTGGTGAGCAATGGAGTACCATTCAACTTGGTAACAACAAAATGGTTGCTATTGCTACTTGGATTAATTATTCAGCCACGGCAAAAAATAGTCCCCGAGTTGGGGATAGAGTCAGAGTGACCGTAGGTTCACCAAAATCCAGCTGGTTTGGACGAGGCAAGGTCTATTGTGGTCCTTGTGCCTTGAACATTATCAAAATTAGTTGATCATTAAAGAAAGGCTTACGTATGAATAGGAATTTATTAATTAAAAATCTTCGCCATGCATTTAGAGTGCGCAATATTTCTCCTGAATATAGACAAAAAGCGCGTACTATTTTACGAAGAGTGCTAGCTGGTCGAAACCAAAGTGATAAAATTAAAAGTCAAAAAGCAGCTAAATTGTTATCTTCATTTATTGCATTAAGTTCGTTAGATAAAATGCTCTATTGACATGAATGTTATCATTTATAAAAATAATATGGAGCGATAAAATGACTAACCCGATAATTAAGAGCAAGGCTATTAATTTAATTAGTAAGATTGATCAAAAAAGATACCCAAATATTTTTGGTAAAATGGCTTCTTCTCGCATATCTGATGATATTATCAATTTAGTATCAGACATGATAAAATCTGGTAAGATCAAAAGTTCAGAGTTGGAAGAAAATGTTACGATATCTAAGAATAAGTTTATGGAAATGTATGGTGATACTGTAGTTAAAGCTTCTAGGGTAAATTTCCCCGATTTATATAGCAGGAATCATTATATTTTTATTACTTATAATGTCTTAACAAATGACGATAAAGACATTTATGTAATAGATAAAAATCATACTATGTCAGGTATAGATATATTTTTTAACCAGAAATTAAAAATTAACGCTTTGGGCACAAGTATCACATCTGGCTGGGTTAAGGATGATAATAAAGTATATGCTTATTTTAAAGATTATGATTACTAAAATTTAGGAGAAATTTAATGCCACTAGATGAGCCAATGGCCACTGTATCATCAGGTCCATTTAGTTTTGGTAACTTGTTAGGAGGTGGGATATTTTTAACTATAATTATTGCAGCTTGGGAGAAAATAAAACAGTTCATTTGGCATTTTGCAAGTTATTTAATTTGTGGTTATGAATTTTGTGATGATTTTTATAAATACGGAGCAATATACGTTTGGGACAAACTAAATAACTCAAAATCTTTATCCCCTAACTATCAAAGTAAACTTGTTGGATCTGGCAAAGAAGCCAAAATGTTGATTCGTGAAGTAGGATTTAATAATTTCAGAATTGTTAAATTTGGTAAAGTACCTACTTTGGCTAAAATAATCAACGACAAGGCTATGATATATGGAATTAAACCTTTTATCAATCATGAAAAAATAATGGCTACTGCTTTAGAACATTACCACAAATATTACTCAGATTTTGGGAAAATTCAGACAAGGTATTGTACTACTTATGTTAGAGGTATGCTAAACCATCATGCACAAAAAGGTTTATCTAGTACAGATAAAGGATCAGATGAACAACCAAAAGTAGCGGAGCCTCATTTTGATTTATTTGAAAGATTCAATATAGGCCGTAGAGTAAATTATACAGCTGGTGAGTATAAAAGATTTACTTCATTTACTAACAAGAACACTAAACTAATAGATAATTTACATCTGACTGGTCCTATGACTGATTTAAAGAAAAAATTAGAAAGATGGTTTAAACATAAAAAATGGTTTCTTGAGAGAAGTATTCAATGGAAAAGAGGTATTCTGATTTATGGAGAGCCTGGAACTGGCAAAACATCTTTTATAGCAGCATTAGCTGAGCATTTTGGCGTGCCATTATTTGTTTTTGATTTAGCAACATTTACTAATGATGATATGGAAATAGAATGGGGTAGATTAAAATCTTCTACACCATGTTTTGTAGTCTTAGAGGATTTCGACTCTGTGTTCGATGGTAGGAAAAATGTATATGCTAATACAGCTATGACTGTTAGACCTTTATCATTTGATTGTGTATTAAACATTTTAGATGGAGCAGTTAAATATGATGGGATTGTTACATTTATCACTACCAACAATTTAAATAAAATAGATGAAGCTCTTAGTGGCAATGATAACCCAAGACCGGGTCGCATTGATTATATATATGAAATGTCAGGATTAACAGAAGACACTAAGAAATTTATAGCTGAAAATATCTTTAATGGGATGCATGACAAACAACATCTTATTAATTGTGCATTAAATGATGTAAACTCAAGAACACCTGCTCAATTTAAAGAATTATGTATTAATTTGGCATTAGAAAGTTATGATAAAGAAGACATAAAGATCATTAAGGAAGAAATTGTTAAAGAAAAAATTACGCATAATACAAAGGAGACACAATGATACCATTTATTCTAGCCATATTAACTTTTGGGGCACTAATTTTTGGAACAATTTCTTACATAAAAACAAAGGATTTTATAGCTTTTATTATGTGCACAGTGATAGCATGGCTTCCTCTTTGTTTATTATATTTGTTAATATCTGTAATATTAAGTGATTTCATTGATAGGCCATATGAGAAAATTGAACAAATGGAAATAATATCCATAAGAGACCAGAACGATTTGAATGGGTCTTTTATACTTGGCTGTGGATCCCTTAGCATGAATAATAAATATGTTGCATATATAAAAACTCCTGATGGAGGTATTAAGCAATGGAAATGTGATGTTAATTCAGCCACTATTTATTATACCGATGAAGACCCAAAAGTTGAAAAATATAAGCAAATAGATTCTTGGTTGATTGCTCCCAAAAAAGAACGCTGGAAAATATACATCCCAAAGGGATCAATAAT
>WJKO01000195.1 GCA_014729055.1 Promethearchaeota archaeon
ATCTGGATCAATTGTTCATAAGATTGTCATTTTCAACATCTTCATCTGGCACAATTTCAGTGGATCAAATCAGTCAAACGACGGGTCTGAGTGGTTGCTTGAATGTTTTTCAAATAGAAACGGATGCGAATATTGAAGGGTTGATACAAATTCAATTATTTTATAGTGAGTCAAGATTAGATGCATTGAATATGGATGCAAGTAATCTCACTATTTACCATTATAATGAAGCAGAGGATCAATGGGAAATTCTTGATACAACCATAAATGGAGCCGAATGCTGTCTTGAAGTAACTGTTAGTCATTTTTCTATTTTCGCGGTAGCACTTACACCTGAACCAGAAGGCATGAGTTTATGGATATGGACTTTGATCGCAGGCGTAATAGCAGCAGGAGCTTTAGTTGGTGTATATTTCACCTATCATGCGAGTCTTATTAAGACTTACCGTGGTCGATTTTCTGATTTTAAGGAACGAGTTGATCAAGAACAAAAGAAACAGATGAAGAGTGATAACGAGGAACAAATAGATGAAGAGAATGTTGTTGAAGATAAAGAAGTTGAAAGCTCATCAGAAGATCGAGAAATAGAAGCTCTTCAAAAACAAGTCGAAGAAATTGATACACTAAAAATAGAGGAATTAGATATTCCGCTAAACATTGCGCCCCAAATTACAAAGAAAGATCTAATACAGCAGTTTAAAGTTGATGAAAAAATTAAAGAACTTAAGGACAATTTAGCAGAAAACGAGCGAATGTTTCAATCAAGATACATCGAAAGTGCCGTGTATAGAGATAACTTAAAGATTATTAGTAGAAATATTAATAAAATTTTGGATGAAAGTTATAAACCTTTGATAGACGATATAGAAAAAACCAAACAAGAACTCTTAGAAGACGTCTATAAAAACTTAGAATTGATAATAATGTTTAATCCAACTCAAACACAATACATCAAGAAATTTGGTTCAGCGCCCACCGATGATGATACGGTAAAAGCCCATTTATCTATCCTAAAGAATTTAGTAATTAAAAATATGGATTTTAAAGGATTAGAAAAATGCTTTTTAATTGATGGAGAACCCCATTATTATGCACTAATAAAGCTTGAGACTAAACTATACATGGTTATGATTAGTAAAAAATACCCACTCGACATTTACAAGCAAAACTTCAGACAATTCTGCGAACTCGCTAAAAAGAGAATAATATATATTAAACAAATTCCAGTTGCCATCAATAAATTCATCGGCAGGTTCATGGTTGACCCGAAAACGCTAAAGCAAATTGAATTTGAGGATACTCCAATCCATGCTATGAAAAAATGCCCTATATGCGGAAAATTAAATCCTCCAAGTGCAAAAGTATGTATGAACGATGGAATCAAATTGATTTTTTAATCTTCATTCATTACATGAATTGTTAAATCCTTTTTTTTACTTTTTATTTCTTCTTATAGAAGAATATGATATACACATATTACGGGAATATTACATGTATAGAAATATTGATAAAATCAATCTCACTATGTGTGATTGATATGAAAAATGACGATATAGTTGGTATTGCTAATTTATTTGCAATTCCAGATGAAAAGTCTAAAGATGAAGAAGAATTGGATGGAGCAGAGCAGAAAGCAATAAATAAGGAAGGGATCGGAGAGGGGGGCGATATGGATGAGAATCTCAACTTTCTGGACGAAATGGGTATAAATAGCTCTGATTTTTCAGATGAATTGCGTTCTCTAAAGAAACTCCCAGTAATTGATAAAAAGGAAATTAAAAAACCAAAAAATCCTGAAGATCATAAACGCTATTACTATGAATCTGAAGATATCGATGTTCCAAAAGAGGAAGAAATGGAGAGAGACGAGGAAGAAAGTCCATACTCTTTTGATAATCCTTTTTTCAATTTAGATACGAAAAGGGAAGATCTTAACTATAATGACTCACAGCCAAAAAGAAGACTAAAGCAGGAAAACATCAAAGGCGTTGCAAACGATAGATACGTCAAATCACAACTAGCGAATCGATTACATGATTTACCTCACATTAATCCTGGTCAAATGGCACAATATAACAGACATCAGAAACAGCCAATGTATTTTTCTGATGAACAAGACCAAAATTATGAAAATTTCTATATACATAGCAATATACAACACAATATGCAAGGGAATATGCAACGAAATACGCAAGGAAATATGCAACATAATTCTCAGCCCAATCCTCCAGTAAGACAACCAAATTTTGGTTATGGTTATGCACAACAAATACATCAATATGACCCTCGCTTCAGATACGATCAGCAACGATTTATTAACCCATATATCGATCCCAGAAGTCAGATGAATAGAAATCAAGCATATTTTCAGACACGTGAAGCAAAAATCTCTCAAGAAAAAAGAATATCTCAGTTAGTGGAACAGAGAGGTTATCAATTGCTTGAAAATATTAAGGAAATACGTGATGGGGCAAAAAATGAAGTTATACAAGCAATGCTTGACGGAGAATGGCATAAACAAACAGAATTAATAAGAATAGCAAAGAGAAAACGATATTTGGGTATGGTTAGTTTCGGTATTATGATGTTATCCATCCGTGAAGCTATTAATAATTATTTCATTCTGCGGAAATTTTCTCACAAAGATGGTGAATATGTTTACAAAATTCACGATAAGTTCGTGGGAGTAGCAAGAGCAGCATATTACAATTTCGAGGAATAGCCCAAATTAATTCTATCTGACAATTAAGAAATAAGTGCTAAATACTTTCGCTTTATTCAATTTCGTGATAATCTGTTATTCTATGTGCTCCAAGAATATAGAATGGTACTATTAAACATAAAATATAGAACCCGAATCCGATAATAACCACAGAAGAATCGTCTAAGTAATAAAAAATATACAGAGAAACATAAAAAATAATTACTATGATGATGAATAATGCAGCTAATTTTATTTTCTTCTTTATCTTTTTCGGATCTTCGTTATAAGCTGATCCTACCAATCCTAAGATTCCCGCACTAACCATGATTATCCATATTAACATAGGAAATAAAGATTCTAATGTAAATGTCGAGAAGTCTGTTGCCATTGTTACTCCATCTGTAATACCCCAAATAAAGAAGTATAAATCATCTATTACTAAAATCTCAATCGAAAGATCAGTAAGAGAGGTTCCAAACAATGGTGCAAAGAGACCAAGCGGAATTAGGGCGAAAAAGCTCACGTAAAGTGCGAGTATGCCCCCCACGAATGGAAGTATTCGGAATCCTTTGCTACCATTATCCGATTCAGCATTATTTGTCATATTTTATCATCTAAAACCGAGATATCGTGTAATTATACATTACATCTATTCTGTTACGTTATCTGGATGAGACTTCAGCGTGAAAATACCTAGGACAATACATGCTATTAGCAAATAGTATCCCATTCCAAGTGCACTCAAGAGATCTGTTGTAGCAATTGCACCACTGATTCCTAAATATTTTCCTCCCAGTAACATATCGATGGTTGTTACAACTAAAACCATTATTAACATAATGACAGATACCAAAATGCCCTTTTTTCCTTTTTCTGATTTTGAAAAACTACCGGATAACATTAAGACACAAGCAATAATAGCAGGCATTTGTATTAATGCAAAACTATAGATACCAGTTTCCCCAAATTCAATCCACCAACTACCTACCACACCATCGATAGTCCCCCAAAGATAACTTTGCACACTATCATAATTAACTAAATAAAGCGGAATTCCCGTGATGCTGTTTATCCCCATAGTAAATACAATTCCTAATGGAATTATAGCGAAGAAATCTACAAGAAACAAGAGAATACCCGTGATTATTCCAATTTTTATTGCCATTGTTGATCTTTTCCTTATCTATATATGATCATATACGCATTTGGTTTTAAAAAATCTATACATGATTTTTTATTCTTCTCTTAAATTCTCATTTAGAAATAAGTATAGAATACTCAACAAGATATGATTTAGGTAAAATTATATATAATAGGCAGTATTTTGTCTTTTGGATTTTTATAAGAGACTCGTCAGTCATTTGAGATAGTTTAGAGGATTTTTCATGCTCAGAAAGGAATATTATTTGTCAGAAAATGCTTACGGAAAATGGATATACACAAACGAGCAGAAGTACTTAGAAGTGAAAGCCCCCGACCATTATACTCTTGGAAAAATAGAGGGGAAAATGCTAGCAGGAAAAATTAGACTATTCCAAATTCTTTTTTATTTGATGCTTTTTCCTTATTTTTTTCTCAAAGGTATGACTTATTGGCATATAGTAAAGATTGTCCGAGAACACGAACAATGTGCGCTTGACAAATATAAAGAGCTTTATAAGGAGCTTCAAGACGAAATGCGAGGTATGGCGGATATTATTTGGGGAATTTCTTATAACGACATTTTAATTCAGAATACATATATAGAATTAGTCTATGGATATCTAATACCGATTTTCCGCAAATTTCCCGCCGAATTTGAAATCGGTTGCACATCTATTGGAGTTAGAAAACATAGTAGTAAAAAAGAAAATTATGGACATTCTCAAGAGCCAGACAAGAAGATAAAAATAATTATGGGACAAAATTTTGATTATAGCAAATTTTTTCTTCCAATGGCGAGCTTTGCTTTTATTGACGTCGAAAATAGACCCAAAATATTCTGTTTCAGGCTCGGAGCCATGTTATCGCTACCTGCTGGAAAAAATGAGAATAATGTTAAGCTCAATGTAAATACTGTAAAAAGTAGAATAAAGGGGAAAGCAATTATCGCAACAGGTGTAAGGACTCGGTTGGGGTGGTATATGGCAGATTCTGCTGATAATGTTAAAAATATGATTTTAGAAACGAAAGAATCCATTTGCTATAATCTTTTGATAGGTGACAACAATAAGTTAATTGCTTTAGAAATTAATCCATATGAAATACCACAGAGAAATGTTGATACATGGGTTGCTCTCACAAATACATTTACATCCGAGATACTACAAGAATACCTTTTTCATAAGGATTATTCAAAAGAACGCCAGAGACACGCAGAAAAACTGTTAGAGAAATATTATCACACTGAGTTTTCCGAAATGGATCTATTGAAGAAAATACTTTCCGATAAACCGATTATTTCTAGGAAAAAAA
>WJKO01000196.1 GCA_014729055.1 Promethearchaeota archaeon
CGCCAAAGGATAAGAAGGGCAACGCATCGAATGGTAAAAACAAACAGTCTAGAAATCGACGCAAAAACAAAACCAAACATGGAGCATGTGAAAATGACAATCAAATGTATTCAATGACTTCCGACGATTTGAAGGTCACAAAGCAAAATATCGAAAACTTTAATGGGAGCTTGCATGATGCATTCGTTGCTGCTAATAATCAAGGATATATACCTGCGCAGATTGATCGTATGATAAACGCAAAAGGGCAAGCTAAAATATCATGGCGTATGGTACTTGCGAAATATATTGTCCGAAGTGCTAAAACGGATTATAAATGGTTACCGCCCAATTCTAAATATCTGCATTGTGATCTGATTCTGCCTTCAAATCGCGTTAAAAAACTGTATTTAGCTATTGCCATTGATACCAGTGGTTCTATCAATAAAAAGCAATTGAATGAATTTATTACAGAAATAAATGGAATTGTAGGCCAATTTACTTCCTATCATATATTTGTAATGTCATGCGATGCTCAAATCCATGATCTTCTCGAATATGATACATATAATCCTATCAAGCCGGGGGAAATTTTAAAACTAAGAGGTGGTGGAGGTACTGACTTCCGTCCCGTTTTCCGGTTATTAAACAAGAAATATGAAAAGCCTGATTGTTTAATATATATGACTGATGGATATGGTACTTTCCCGAATAGGGCACCACGTTATCCGGTTATCTGGCTTTTAAATACCAATATAGTGCCGCCTTGGGGTGTTTCTGTATATATTGTTTAATTTAAATAAATTAATAAAATAAAACTATGAGAATGGAAAATGTCAGACATAGAATCACCGATTACCAAAGATATAGTAAAACGTCAATTGAAATCATTTCTAGATAACAATGTTAATGAAAATGAATCAGCGTTTCTTAGATCATATTTTGAATATATGAAATCTTCAAATTTCACCGGAGAATTTTCTTTTTTATGGCAATATTATTCTGTGGTTGGTCTGGCAGAGAGACCCGGATTATTTCTTCTCCTCTTGCCTCATTTAAAAGGAAAAGTATATAGTTGGAATTGGGGAGCAATATTAGACTATTATTTAACTAATCCGAACATTTACCGAGAATTCCCCGTAATGGATTTGATGCGCCCGTTAGAATATTTACTTAGAACAGATGTATATCTAGAATTGCTTAAGATGACAATTAAAGCCGGATTTAAACTTGAATCTTATTATTTTCTCTTTAGGATTGAAGTAAATCCTGATTTAAAAGATTTTTATAGAACTCTTATTATAAATTCTCTTGATTATGATAAAAGATTAACAAACGATGAATTTCAATTATTTTTAGAAGTTGTTATCAAATATTTCTCAAATATAATCGATGATAATTTATTCAATTATACGATATTCCAGTTAAAACAATGGACTCCAGATCTCTGTGAACAGCACTTGCAGAAGATATTAGATTTTTGGAAATATTTCTATAATCTAGATTCCGAAAAAACAATTTACTACTTTATTCAATATCTTAGACAAGGCAGTCTAAATAAATTCAGCATTAGTTTCTTAAAACATATACAATCCAATGAAACAGCGAATTCCTTGAATCATACAGAATCGGGGAAAAATATAATTCCTCTCATTTTTATTTTAAAACATTTAGATAACCTGTTTAGTTCTCTAAATGATTATGGTAGAATTGAGCCGTTAATACGCCAAATTTTTAAATTTATCCATATAGACTACATTCCACAAGTTAAAAAATTACTCGAAATTTGTCCTTTAAGAAATTCCATCGATGCATATTCGGCGTTACTCCGTAGCGAAAACGCCGTGATACGGACACACTTTAAAACAGAGTATGCAGATGAATTGATAAATCTAAAAAATCAAATGGAAAAAAGTAGAAATTATGGGAAATTAGATAAAATTCTAAATTTGCTTGTTTCTCTTGACGATAAACAAATCACTGATCAAATCCTAGTTTACGCCGATAAAATTACTCAAGAAAATGTTGATCACCGATGCGCAGAAGCTTACATACAAGCATTTAAAAAAATAAACAATGAAGAAGCATTTTCGGTCTTGACGGGATTATTGTTTTATTATTCGGATCAATTAAATACCGATTTTGTACATACAATCAGAAACGCGGTGAAGACATTCAATGAGTAACATAATCTTAAAATTTGAAAATAAGTTTCAATCGTCTTATTTAAATCTCGTCACTCAAAATCTTGCAAGCATTGAACCATTTTTTTTAAGCGAATTAGTTAATCATATAAAAGAACAAATTGATCTCAATAAAAAATTGGATTTTATAGAGTTTTCCAAATTCAATATTTGGATTTGTGAAAATACAGAATCACTTTTTGAACCATATATATCACAGTTTATTTCGGAGAATTTCCATAAGTTTCTAAAACATTTTCCAGAAATTTGTCCTGCGATTCATAATGCAGAATACTCAAACTTGATAACGATGATTTTAGATATATTATTAAAAAAGCTCGAAAATAAACCAGTTCTTATTGAAACAATAGCGTTTAAAAGTTTAGAAAAGATTCTTGAAATTAATTGTTACGAATTCAATCAAATAGAGAAAAATAGCAGAGATAAGCTTATATCTAAAGAAGATGCTGAGTTCTTAGAAATGATTTGGAAGGTTATAAAAATACTTGAGGAACGGAATACCCACGTAAGACCATACTTTCAATATAAATTAATTGTCCAATATCATATAACAGAGCTTTTTCTCATTTGGAATTCATTTCGAGAATATCACAAGGAAAAAATCATTCTACATAATCCCTATATAAGAAACTTTGTATCAACAATACAAAACCTAAAAAATTCAACATTTTCTGCTCTAAATGTGTATATTGATGAGATCATTACTTTAATACAAGAGGATCTAGTAAATATAGTCGTAAAAAACTATAAAAAGTTATTTAGAACCACATATAATAGCTCTATATTTATCAAAATTTGTGTATTTATAAAAGAACTCGAGTATAAGATTGATAGGATGAATTTAACATCCTTTTTTTTTAATAATCGTGAAATTAGAATTTGGAATGGACCTCAACTAAAATGTTTACAACCTTCTATAGTTGAGAAAATATTCCCAAGCGATATCAGAACTCTGATAAAATATTGGAGTAAAGCTTTCCCGTTATTAATTCGATATGAGATTTTCAGAAAAGCAATTGCTACACAAGCAAATTTAGCTAATCGTGTATTAAAAATAGCGATTGCTATCGAAAAAGAAAATCTGCTTTCTTATATCTCTTCTCTTAAGGAAAATGATCTTGAAGAAGTAATCCCGGATGAAAGACTTCGAGAATTTTTTAAAGAGCCGCTTTGTAAATTCTGCTTGGATTTAGTGGAGGGAATAAATAAAAATCAAAATTATAAGTTTATTAAGCACTATTACGCTAATAATGTGCTGTTATACAAATATTTATTCCAATACATCGGAAAATGCAAAAATAAACTATTCTTACTTAAAATTTTTAGTCTATTCCCTCAACATTATCATAAATTTTTAAAGAAGAAAGAGTTGGCTTATAGAAGAACCAAAAAGAATTCGAGGTCACTTAAGATATTGCAGTTCTTAATTAGAGAATTAAAAATATGAAGAACGCATAAAAATTCAGCGACTTCAGAAAATAAGAAATTTATTCTATGTTTAATTTATCTCTCTATGTTCGGTTTTATGTTGTTTTCTGTTTAATTTATCGTATTTTGTTGATATAATGAAACCACATTCCCTTAGTGAATAAAAAATGTTACATGAAGAGTTCAAACGAATTTCGGAAAAAATATTTCTCATTACTTTGTCTGCTTTACTCTTCGGCTTTGGATGGCATATTAGAGGCAGTGGAACTTCGGATCCCACAGTTGTAATTTTATTATTCTTACTGCTTACCAGTTTCGTTTTTTCACCAAAAGTCAAATTCAATTATATTATATTTGGATTAGTCGTTTTGATTTTTAGAATTATGCGCCGAGGTTGGGGTACTTTTGTCGCAATGGCGGGACTACCTGGTCTTTGGGATGGACATCTAATTTCGTATCAAGTACCATATGATGTTATCGTGCCGTGGTGGCAGGGATATTTTTGGCTGTTCTTTGTGGGTATGGCGTGGTCCAGTATGCCTTCATTACTTCTGGGAGGTTATTTCTTTTCGGGTAAAGACTATACCTTGAAAGACCTAATTATTTGCAGTGTTTTATACACGATCGGATATTATATCGGTATTTTTGTTGCGCTTCTGCTCATACCTATTATATCTCCCGAAGCATATACTGAAGTGTATTTGGCTGGACTTTCTGAACGCAATTTTATATCAATGCGGGATAACTTCGCGGCTACTTTCGCAATAATACCTGTATATCTATACATAGCAGTTAAGAAAAAAGATTATAAATTCATCGAACGTTCATTTCTGATTATGATTTTCTTCGGAATCGGACTCAGTGTCGCAGACATCTGGCAAGTATTGGGTCGAAATATTCCATCATGGGGGATCCCGTTCTGGTCTTTATGGGAATATACTTCAGGTTTCATTGTCGGAGGATTGATAATGACTTTCTTCCTCTTATTAGATAAGCAAGACTGGAGATATTGCGATAGTATCAAGTCCGAAGATCAATTTAATACGGATAAGTCTTTATTTCATCACTTTTTCTTTGAGTATTTCATTGGTCATTGTGCTTTATTTCTATATGGAATACAAGAAAGTCTAATTGGATTATATAATTCGTTAGCAAATTATTATGCACTAGAATTTAGGTTGAAAACTTGGATGGGCATCGTAATTATCTTATTAATCGATTTACCTTTCTATATTTTATTGAAAAAAAATAAAATAGGAAATGAGTTTTCTCAACGCAGTTTTAAGGAAAAGTCTGCGATATTTTTAATGTTATTACTGCCCATATATTTCTTATGCTATGTTACTCAATTTGTTGTTTCTGGTTCTATTTGGACGTTAGATCATACAAATTTACATACCATATTTGATGTTATAAGCTTCTTTATCGTGGAGTTTTCTGTCATTGTTTATTTTATAATCTATAAAAGGCGAAAAGTTGCGGGGATGGAAGAGTCAGAATGAAATTCAAGTGGAATTTTAAACAACAATTGCTCTACAATCTCTTTTTACTGATTTTATGCTGTTTTTTCATAATTATTTGTGCATCTCTATATGATGGAGAATTCAATCTCAGAGATGTTTGTATCAGTAATTTAGGCAATCCAGAGCTTAATTCACGGGGTTGGTGGATATTCTCAATTTGTATGTGCTTAATGGCTATCCTTATTATTCCACATATTTTATATTTATATAGAAACATTAATTTCTATTCTCGCATATTGGAACAAATCTGGTTATTTCTATTGATAATGGGCAGTATTGGAATGTTTTTTGTTGGTATTGTTAATGAAATTAATTATCCCACGCACCTTGCATTTGCAGCTATTGCTTTTGGAGGATATGGTCTTGCTTTGATTCTTGCTTTGGTTATAATGTTGGTTCGAGTAATCAAAGGAGAGAAATGGCCAAATTTGGTATCATATATAATAATGGCTATCTTTATGTCAGTTCTTTTAGGAATAATAATAAGAGAAATTGTTGTGTATGGAATACGTAATCCATCAGATTTGAATTTTACAGAGTGGATAGCGTTTTTCCTCATTATTGGCTGGATTTTTAGTATGACCATCATAGTAAAGCGATGAGATTTTCCTTATTTTTTTCTGTATATCGATCGGTTCTATGATCCCTTTTATTTTGGTAAAAAATCAAGAGATCGATATGAAATCTTTCATTCATTTTAACGATCGATCTGGATCTGAAATTTCGGTACATCCGGGCGAAATGGGACTATGGACAATTTCACTGATTTTTGAGGAAGAAGATCCTATTCTATCGAAAGGGCAATCAATAAAGATACAGAAAGAACAACACAAATTTGATTTTGGTAGAAATTATCAGACTAAAATTCCAGAAAAGGAGGATTATGTATGGATTGAAATTGATGGAGATTTTCATATTGATGTGAATTTTGATGGTCCAAACTTTGAATTAAAAATACAAAAGGGGCAAATAAGACCAGGAAACGCTATCAATCTTCATATTGGAAAATCTGAAAAAAGAGAATATTTACCCGTTGTACATGAAGCGCTATTACCTTTGATACATTATTATATATTATTGAGAAATGAGGCTAATGATACAGATGAAATAATGTCAAGTTTCATAATAAAGTTTGAAAGCGGAACTCCTGCTAAACTTTCTATAAAAGTCCCTTCAATTATATCGGTCGGAACAGATTTTAACGCAAAACTACATTGGGAAGACAAGTTTCACGCGCCTAAGTCAAAGTTTGTAGGAAATATTCAATATGTTATTGAACCCATAGAAGACGTTTCTAAAATCAATATTGAGTTTGAATGGTCTCCGATTGAGCCAAACAATACTAAAGGTGTCGGCGACCATAATCTTTACTTTCAAGATGCAAAAGGGCCACTCCTTTTTCGCCACTCATTACAAGATTTAATTGAAGATTTGAGAGAGTATAAGCGCGCTTTTGCCATACCGCATGTCGGAGGCTGGATCCCCAATCTCTATTATGATAATTACAGACGGGATTTGATTCCATTAATTGAAATTGCATCAGTCCATGGACGTTCGGAGTATTTTCTTCAAGAAATGTTGATGCGCGGTTATAAATCATGTGTCTGTGCCATGTCTGACGGACATGAAGCAAATCCTGGTCATACCATATTTGCCCATTCAGGACATTTTCGGGTTAAACCCAGAGCTTATTCCCGAAGAAACGGATTTACCGCATGTATGTGTAGAGATCTGACTCGTAGCTCAGTATATGAATCTTTAGTGAACGGTAATACATACGCAACTACGGGTTCTTTAGATATATTATATTTTAAAATTAATGATGCGTTACAAGGAAAGATAACTCAAATAAGTAACCCAACTGAAATCTTTGTCTGTATTATGTGTAATATACCCATAGATCGCATAGAGATTATTTGCGATGAATATATTATTGAAAGTCACATAGTCCGACCTGAATACAATCAAAAAGTGATTTATATTTCTTGGAACTTCCCCCTCCATAGGCTTCCAAAGAGTATCAACTTGGATGAATTAGCGGTTTATTGCAGAATCACCCATCGAAACGGTGATATTGCATGGTCTAGTCCGATATGGATTACAGATAGCGATAAAAGCGTGAGACAATATAATAATGATTATCCGAAATTTTATGAAAGTATCTGGCCGCCAAAATCGTTAATGTATGATATAACGGACGAGAGATTATCAGAAGTCGAGTCTCGGTTTGGAAAGATGATTAAAAGATGGAATCTTGATAAAAGGATTACCGATCTAACTTACTATGGTATTTTTAAGGATTATTTAGGATTATATTATCAAGTGAGAGGATTTGATACGCTCGGGCAATTTCCATGCAGACTAAATTATTATTTTTCGTTTGACCATGATGTCCTATATGCTGACCATGGATACAACGATACTGGAACGTTTTATATAAAATATAAAAAGCAGAAATGGTTAGCGCGAACGCAGTATCTTGAATTAAGACTAACATCTAAAGATGATAAAGACAGCAGAAAGATACCTTTCTTGAGAAAAACACGTCCAGCTTTAGAGGAAAAATATAGAGACATATTCAAACCAGAATTGTATGTTAAAAATGGTGATACAATCACTTTTTGGGATGAAATGCAATTTGTACCAGAATTAGAAGATATTTATGAAGAAATCAAAGACATGGAAGAAGCAACTGATACGATATATTTTGGTGTTGAGAATTATCTGGGCGATTGGGCTTTATTCAAGTGGGATTCTCTATTAAAGCAGTGGACAGTTGAATACAACCAGTCGATAAAAGTGGTAAATCTAAAAGATGTGCAAGATATAATTGAAAATTTAGTAAAACTTTAAACTTAGGATTTTCATAAAATATCTATGTATTTTTCTATTTCCTTGATGTTTTTACCGACAAGTTTATGTTTATGTATTTATAGCGAAACGCCAGATGAGACATTTCCTGGCATACCGCCGACGTGGTATTTTGGCATTATTATTGGCGTAATTCTTTTCTTTGTATGCTATTTGAAAATAAAGGATGTTTTAATGGGATAAGAAATAAAATCGCACTTATCCAATTCGATTCTTATTCTTTTCTCAATATTTTTTTATCGATTTTACCAACAGTTGTCAATGGGAGTTCTTGTCTTATCTCAATCATTTTCGGTACTTCATAGGGCGCGCATTGTTCTTTAGCGAAATCTATAATGGATCCCTTGATCTTATTAACATCATCTTCATCTGTATAATTTGGATCGAGACTAATGAATGCTTTAACTAATTCCGAGCCAGGTCTCTCTGGATTTTTCACAGCCACTAAGGCTATCATATCAATAGCGGGATGTTCTGACAGAGTCTCCTCTACTTTCTTTGAAAATACCTTATATCCACTTACATTTATCATATCTTTGGTTCGATCTACGATTCTTAAATATCCTTCTTCATCAAAAACAGCAACATCTCCTGTATGCAAATACCCTTGGTCATCAAATACTTTTTTGGTTTCCTCGGGTTGATTATAATATCCTTTCATCACCATTGGTCCTTTAACGCATATTTCACCTGGTTCTCCAATCGGCACCTCTTGTTTTGTAGCTGGATCAATTAATTTCAAATCAACATTTAATAGCGGAATTCCAATTGTTCCCAGTTTCTTTTTACCTTTCACAGGATTCATAGTGGTGAGTGGAGATGTCTCTGTCATACCATAACACTCTATTAACTTCCCTGATCCGACAACTGCTTCTAATTGCTTCTGAGATTCTTCTGGAAAAGGAGATGCGGCAGTTATACATGTATTAATGTAGGAGAGCTTGAGCTTCTGAAATTTAGGGTTCTTTAGAAGAAGTTGGAACAATGATGGCACATTTACTAAATCGGTCGGTTTAAATTCCTCAATTTTATCACAGATGTAATCTGTATCCCTCGGATTTGGAATCAGAATTTGTGTCCATCCTAAAAAAATACAGTTAACGGCAAAAAATACGCCTGCTATGTGGAAAAACGGAAATCCAGATAGAGCTATACCGAGTCCTCTTCTATCATCCCAGCCCAGCCAACGTTGGATGATCAACATATCAGCAACAGTGCTTTTATGAGTGAGCATTGCACCTTTAGGGTTCCCAGTCGTACCTCCCGTATATTGTATATACATGAGATCATCAGGTGAAATATCAACAGAGGGGCTGGTCTTATCGTACTTATCGATTATATTAAGGAATTTTAATACACTTTTCCCTTCAATTGGTCTAACCTTCCCTTTCGGCACTTTTTTCAATGCTTTTGCTAGGATCCGTTTTATTTTAGGGAGCATATCCGCTATATTCGTTGTAACAATGAGCTTCAAATTAGATATATCTGTTGCAAAATTAATTAGCCTTGCTGCAAATATAGCATCTAATGTAACAAATCCTAAACGTTTCCCACCGCTTGCTAAATCTTTTAATTGAAATGCCAGTTGTTCTTCAGATAATAAAGGGGAAATACCAGATATTGTGCATCCTGCTTTTAGGCATCCTAACCATGTTATAATGTATTGAGGCATGTTTGCCAAACAGATACCAACAATGTCGCCAACTTTAAATCCTTGCTCAATTAACATATTCGCAAATTGATTTGAGTATTCATCCAATTCTTTATAGCTTATGTGCACACCGAGATATTCAACAGCAAGCTTATTTGGAAACTCCTTAAAAACACCTTTTAATGCATCAATATTAGTAATCTCAAATTCTGACGGATTTAAATCGCTTAAACCAGCATCGTACGATTTTTTCCAGAATCGATTCTTGTTTTTATTGTTAACTTCTCCATCCTTAATCATATTGTTTTTCCTCAAAATCTTTTTTTTGATATATTCTGTTATCTATTCTAAATTGTTTTGTATATTATTTGTTGAGTTTTTTGTCTTATAAAACGATCTTTGCCGTTTCCACAATCC
>WJKO01000021.1 GCA_014729055.1 Promethearchaeota archaeon
ATAAATAATGGATAATTAAAAAAATTTACAGATTCAATTGTGGTCATTCATTGATGTGAAAAGATAAAAAATAGAAATTATGAAACTTTTTTTGCGATATCATCTATTGTTTTTGAAATTTCTTCTGTTAGTGTTAGAAGATCAGTAATACTCGAGACAATTTGCTTAGATTTTTCACTAGACTCCGAACTGACCTCACTTTTGATTTTATCTATTAATTCTCCAAGTTGGGAAGTATCTTTATCCATTTCATCTTTTAGTTGCTCTACGATCGTCTGTTGTTCTTGCAATGCTTGCTTGAATGTCTCAGATTGCTTTCCAATAGATTCGGATTTATTAGCTGCTTTATTTATTGAATCAATAACACCGCTTAATTTTTCGCTAAGTAAACCTTTTATAACTGAACTTATATCGCCTGAAACTTTATCAGTGAATTCGTAAAATCTCTTGTTAAATTCGCGCTGATCGTTATCCATTTTCTTGAATGTTTCATCTAAGTCTTCATTTACTTTCTCTACTTCTACATTTAATAGTTCTTCTATGTAAGTTCTCACTCTTGCAATCCCCTTGTCAACTATTTCTTTCATCGTTGCTAAAACATCAACCATAACCGTAGCACCTTTTTGGGTGGCTTTAGTCGTATCATCCTTGAATTGATCAAAATGTTTTAGAAACTCCTTTGTGAATTCTTGATTAAATGCTTCCAATCCTTGCTCTGCTGCGTCAACCATTTCATCTGCTTCACCTTCTTCTTCGACCTTTTCAACAGGTCCTTGGTCCTCTTCCGCCTCACCCTCCTCCTTTTGATCTTCGTCCATTGTCCAAACCGAATCATCTGCGTCTAGTGTGGCAATTTCATCAATAATTGATTTTTTCGACTGTGTCGCTTCGATAATTTGTTTTACTTCTCTATAATAACTCAGATCATCTGGTGGAAGTATTTCGAACTTTGATTCATGAAAATCAGAACTCATTCCTTTTGTAAAATCATTGAGTCGAAATGCTTTAAATCCAAAAGGTGCTTCACTATCTTCGTCTAAAAGATATTCGTGATCAAATACAATCGCAAAACCCTTAGGAGTTTGTTCTTTTTGATAGAATAAGTGATTCTTAATGTCTACTTTCGATAGAAATGCTTTCATGTTTGGATGGCTATGATACCAACCACAAGCATATAACCCCTCTTTCTTCTTTGAATATTCTTCATCTACTTGAGCAAACGCGGCGTAATCTGCAGGGGAAAAGCCTACTTCGATATTATTTCCATGAGAAATAGGGACCACTTCATATACTATGATATCATCTCCTTTCTCTTTTCCCATACAAACACCCATCACCTCAACCGATTGACTTCCTAACCCCTCATTTCCATATTGAAGAACGTGTTTTAACATAGTTATATATGCTTTAGGTTTTATTTTAATAACGCCTTCTGACTCATATATATCTGCTTTCTCTGCCATCTTAATTGCCTCCCTTGACCATTCCATTTATCGCTTTCAGACTTGTTTTAATATCGTTTAGCTTATTTTGGAGATCTTGTATATTGTCCGTTAACGGACTTAAACCTTCTGAAATTGCTTTTACAGAGTCCGTCATAGCTGATTTTCCGTTATTTGTGATTTCATCAACCTTTTTCTTATAATTATCACGGGCAGCTTCCATAATTGCTTTTTGAGATTGAATAGTACCGGAAACATCCTCTGTGTTCTCTTCGACTTTCTCTATTTTTTCAACAGCAGTTTTCATCCGGGAATTAATATCTGCAATAACTGAATCCAAAGCTTTATCAAAAGATTCGGACAGATTTTTGTCAAGCGAATTTTCAAGTTCTTCCAGCTTTTCGTGTAATTTTTTTCTGATAATTACATTTGCATCGTATTTATCATCGATTGCAACCCAGACATCTCTTAATCGATCATTAAAAGCGAATTTTAACCAACTTTGTATGTCCGATATGGACTTACTTAAGTTCTCTTTTAGCCCTTTCAAGTTTTTAAGCATTATAACATTTTTTGTAATAATCCCTTGAGATATTCCTCGAGCCCATTCGTTTAAATAATCCAATAAGGGCTTTATAAACACTTCTGAGATTTTTTCAATTCCGCCTTGTAAACTTTTATTTACTTTTTCATAAGAGAGTTCCGGTTCCTTTGCCATCATCATAGATTCTCCAGGAACTTCAAAGTCTCCAAACACGTCTGGCACTTCATTAAGTTCAAGAATTGGAGACTCTCCCTTTTTTATATTATTAATCAATTTTGCGATACCCATTATATAGAATTCGTTATCCTCAGGTGGTTCAACAACCCAGTTCACTTGGTGGTAATCGGACATGGGGTTTTGTGGGTCATCTAAACGATAGACATCGAACCCCATATCATCTTTATCTTCTAATCGAGTATGATCCCACACTATGCCAACGGCACTATTATTTGGTCCTTGCCAACCCATCTGGTTTCTGACATCGACAGCAGAGAAAAAGCATGATAATCCAGGATGGCTATGATACCATCCGACCGTAAACCATCCCTTATCTGCATATGCGGAGTCAACAACGCTAAACGAACCATAGTCTTCTGGTTTGAATGCAACTTCGATGTGTCCTCCATGGGATATTGGTACTGCATCTTCTATCACAACATCTTTAATGATTCCTGGTTCATCAACCAGCCGCCCAATGAGCATACCCATTACTTCTTTAAACTGACTCTTATGCTTAGCATTTGAACCAAACCGAAGAACATGTTTCATCATTTTAACGTAAGCTTTCCACTTAATGATTACCTTTTTTTTGATACTTTCTTCTTTTGACATCTTTCACAGCCTACATTCTTATTTAATTATAATTTAATTTTGGTTTTTTATTCATAAAAGTTTTCATCTAAATTTAGAAAAAGTTTCAATTTATCGTTTATTTGATGAGCAATTGAATTAGAATTTATTTTCCAATCGCAATATCAAGCACCAGATGATACATTTTTGGACCAAAGGATTTTACAAATCTGAAAGCCAGCAAACAACATCTATATTCATAATTTTTCGCATGTTGAGAGAATTCATTATATATGGTCTCAATATCCTTCCCCAAACTCACGCCCTCAAAATGTATGATTGAATTCGTGATAGGTTTTTGGACACGGTCATATACGTCATATTTAGTGGTTTCTGTTGCTTTTTCTACGAATTCTTGAATATTTGTTTGTATCTCTAATTCCTTTTGCTTTATGACTGTGAGTGCTGCCTTAATGTATTCATAAGGGGTGGGTAAAATTCCCATAATGATTCTCTCTGCTTTGATACCTTTCTTTGCGAGCACGGGTACTTCTTCTTTACAATCTCCATGAATCGGTCTAATCTTGTCAGATAATTTATTCAATTTTATGTTTTCCTTCAAATAATTATATGCAACAGGATTCAATTCAATACTAAATATTTGATTTGGATTGGCAAACTTTGCAATTCCAAGCGAGAAGTAACCAATACCCGCAAACATATCAACAATAGTTTCTTTATTTTCCACTAACTTTGGTAAATAGCGCCGCTCGGTTATATTACCCTTTGCAAACATTATTTTTGTAAAATCAAACTTATACTTAAGATTATTTTCTTTATGTATTATTTCAGTTTTTCTTTCTCCTGCTAAATGTTTTAATCCAGTTGGCTTTCGAAATTCTCCACTAATTGTTCCAGTCCGCATCCAGACGCTAGATATACTGGGCACTAATTTTAAAGTTGCATTTCCAATCTTTTCTTTATACGGGATCACTTCATCTTTAAGATTCAAAATCAAAACGTCACTTAATGTCTGATAACCCGCTGGGAGTAGGTTGATTACGTCATTAGGTATCTCATCCTTCAGATTTGCTCTCAGTTGATCCCTAAATTTAACCATAACATATACCTAAAATGACCCATCCCTAAAAAAATATTGTCTGTAATCTTTTTTAGTGAGGTTGTTTGAGTAAGATTATGGAAACCAACGTCGAAAAGAACTCAGAACAATCTCAAGAAGATGATGTTAAAATTGAGATTGTGAAGGAAGTCGACAAAAAGTCCACAACAGAACTCTGGGACGAAATTGGTTTTCACAAACCTTTAGCGGGATTCTGGTATAAAATTGCATTCTATCTTATTAATCTCGTTTTAGGTTTGGTCTTGATATCTATTTGGTACAAATATTTCTATCCGTATCCAGAATCAATGGGTTATAGAAGTGCAGCAACGGGTATATTTTCACTTTTTTTCTCCCTTTTTGATTTAGGAACACATAGAACCATGGATAGATATATTGCCGAAACCAGAATTAAAAATCCACACAAAATGATTCAATATATTCAATATTTTATCTGGTATCAAATGATTACGGGCTTAATCCAAACGACCGCTGTATCAATATACGCTATTTATTTTGTTCCTAAGACTCAGCTGGCTTATGCAGTATGGATTATGCTGTTTCATAGCACAACCCAATATCCGGGATTCCTTGGTTGTTTCAGAGGAGTCTTAAATTCGCTACAATATTTTGATAAAACTGAGATCCTCAATTTCATTTCGGGTGAGGTATTTCAGCGATTAACTGAAGTAGGATTTGTTATCTGGGGGCGATATTACGGAATAAATAACCCTGCTGTGGGTGAAATAATGGGTATTGCAATCGGGGCAACTATTGGTTTTTATGTAGACGATTTCATTGCAACTGCATTTTCAGCGTATTGGTTTCAAAAGTATATGAAAAATTATGGAATAAAGGTGAAGGACTGTTTTAGAATGGATTTTGACCGATATTTAGTAATAGATACATTAACATTTGGTATAAAGACTGGTATGCCGCATATTATAGGATTGGCGGTAAGTTTGGTCATTTTGTGGGAATGGCTCACCTATGTACCACAATATACGACTTTCGTTACGTTACATGATATGGCGGGAGGAATAAGCGGATTGGTAAATCAAGCTATGGGTATTAGGCTGTCAATGCTAATTTCAGAATCCTATCTAAATGATAAGGAAAAGTTGACACAATACTATATTGGACAATATGTCCGTTTCTCTGGGCAGATTCAAGCATTTATGATATCTTTAATTTTAATTGTATTTATGGTATTACCACAGATGTACCCTGCATTAGGATTGAGTAATTATATTCTTTCCATCCCATTTATTATTCCGAGATTAATTCGCGAGTTGCAACAACCGCTTACGAGTTTAGCTGATGAAATCTGTTTGGGGACGAACCACCCGACATGGCTTATGACAATAAGATTATTGGAAGAACTTATGAAGATTTTCTGGATGACTTTGTGGATTGTCTGGTTACGCTTGCCAGATAAGTATGGATTAAATGCGATTATTTGGATTATGCCGTGTGGAATTTATCCTGCTATCCTTTTTAAAACTGTAGCAAGTTTCATTTTTATTCAAAAGAAGATCTTAAAAATTAAAGTGCCTTGGTGGCAAAGTTATGGGGCAAGTCTCCTCTCGGGATCGCTCGTGTTTATAATAGGATTAATTGGTAAATTCACAGTATTCGATTATTTCGCAAGCTTGAATCTTCCAATTATAGGA
>WJKO01000197.1 GCA_014729055.1 Promethearchaeota archaeon
GCTTGCTCTCGTTTCATCAATCTTCTCAAAGGTGCATAGCTGAAATAAGGTGACTTTTTTAATGGGCGCTTGCGTCTCTTATAGGTCTTTGTTTTTTTCTTTTTCGCTTTCTGCCTTTTCTTCTTATCTTCAATTTTCTTTCGTTCTTCTTGGAGCTCATTTATCTTTTTTCTTCTCTTATTAATCTCCGATTCATATTCGTCTAAATCATTATCATTTGCCAGATCTTCTGTTTTATCTAATAGTTTCAGTGCAGCTTCATATTCTTTTTCGTCAATTAAATTGTCTGCTTCTTCCAAATTATGTTCTATTTTATTCTTAATTTCGTTTAATTCTTGCTCTAATTCCTTTTGTTCCTTAATTCGTTTCTCTATTTTCTTAATCTCTTTGCTGTAACCAGTAATTTTATGCTTTTTAATCTTTTTCTTTGTAGATTTCAGCTGTTTTTCGGGCTTAGTATAATTATTTTCATCTAAGTCGGAGTTCATGCTCTCTATCTCGTGTTCTATTTCGCCTTCAATCTTCTCAATTAACTCATTATCTTTCTTCATTTGTTGAGCTTGTTCTAATAAGTCACTAATTTTTTCATTATAATCCGTTATTTCATATATATCCGCTTGTTCTTGACATTCCTCAAGTATTTCTATTGTCCTATTATAATCCCCGCTTTCTAATTCCTCTTCTGCGGAATTAAGGCTTTCTTCAATACTTTTTTGAATTTTCTCCATGTTTTCCTTCTTGTCTTTTAAACGCTCGGCTCTTTCTACTTCTTGTTTGATACGTTCGACATAATCTTCCATCTTCTTTTCTTCTGCTTTTTCAAGAGATTTATTTAATAAGTCAATCGTATCATCAAAATCTTTATTTTCAATGAATTCTTCTGCTTTTTCAAGATTCTCATCTAACTCTGTCTCTAAGTCCATGATTTCTTTTATTTTCTCTATTCGCACATCGACTTCATTACAATAAAAGTCAGTATTCTTAATCGTCGTTTCTTTTGGAGATTCTTTGGACAATTCTCTTAATTTTTCATTGTTTTCTTCAGCAGATTTGACATCTCGATTTTTTAGATTCTTTTCAATCTCATTTTTCAAAGCTTTAATTTTGTCTTGTGTCTGTTGTTCTAATTCCTGGAGTTCCTTTTCTTTTGACCATTTCTCGTATAATTCATCTGCTTCTTTCAGAACTTTTTTTTATCGGCCGACCCACCCAAATATAAAGTCTTTTCTTTTTCTCATAATAAAGTAGTAAAATATCAAAACTTCTCATGTTCTGTAGTGCTAGATTCTTCTTCTGCTCTAAATAACCGTCTTGTTTTAATAAATAACTTGAGTAGTCAAGTCTTAATTCACTTTTTGACATATAAACACCCTCTTTAGTATTCAATTCAACAAAGCGATTTTCGATTTATAACATCTTTTATTTTAAAAAATTACTATAGAGGTCTTAAATTTTTGTCAAAATAGGTATTTAGTAACCCTAAACAACTAAAAAGTACAATTCAGATTATCAGAATGTCATTCAATACTATCTATCATCTCGAGCTTGATGATTATTCTATGTATCTAATTTAAGAATGAGAAAATATCCAAAAAAAATAATAAAAAATAAATGAGATTAATATCCGTATCTACGCCGGACAAACCCACCATTACAACCACAAGGGTGCGGTCCGCCACCAGGTCCTCCGCCAGGTACCCAACCAGTGCCCCCACATCTTGAACATATGACGTCCTTATATTTAGTTTCGATATGATATTGGTGACCACAATACTTACATGTTGTTTGACCAAGCGAGTTTCCGCATTTCCCACATATGAGATATGTTCCACATTTACATGTGTAGTAATAATCTAATCTCAAGAATTTTATATAAAAGCATTTTTATTCTTGATTCCTAAAAAAAAAGTATTATTAAGAAAAGACAATTTCTTCTCTCTAATGGCATATTGATAGTCATTTGCTACCGCATAGCAATATATAACCGACTTGGTGAAGAGTATTGATATGTTTCGTCTTTTAGGAGTATATTGAAACAAGGAATTTTATTATCTATATCCACTCGGTTTTATTTCACATTCATGTCTATTTAATGTTTATAAAAAAAAAGGAAACCTATTTTATTGACATTGGGATATAAAACAAATAGACAATATTAACAATATTTAAGTGATTACAATGGTAAAAATAAATCTAGGAACTCTCGGATCGGTAGATGTAGACAAGAAGTTACAATCTAATCTATATATATCATCGGATGAGTTATTTGAAAAATTCTCTTCTGCTGCTGAATCGCTCTCTTCTGACGCAAGAGAAGCAATAAGAGAAGCGGTTGACACTGGATCGAAAGTGAAAATTAAAAAACAGCAAGATGAGATAACCGAATTTTTTGAAAAAGTCAAATATCAAGCGAGTAATTATTCGTTAGAGGACGAACTCTTGGATGATATTGAAGAAGATGACGATGTGGAGCAAGCAGAAGTCGGATACGATGACGGATCGGATGACATTGACCACATTAGTGATAGAAAAGGCAAAATCATTCTTGGGTCGGGGGGCGAAGAAGAGGGTGCAACGGTTCCTATCAAGATTACGGAAAATGCTAAACTAATTTTAGACCATGATGGGACGGTTAAAGATGAGGATATTGAATCAAGCGGAATTCTTAGCATAGAAAACATCAGCGAAAAGAATCGGTTATGGGATATTGAGCTAAATTTGGGCAATGCAGACACTACCGATTTAGAAGAGGAATCTGTGAGCATTAATGCATTAGAACCAGAAACTTCTGAAGACATAGAATATAATGTGAGTGCAGAAATTGTACCTGCATTGGAAATAAAGGAATTTATCAGTACGATCAATGACCCTGAAGTAGAATTCTATGCTTTAGCAAACAATAATGTCAATGATATTCTCTGCGTAATTACGCTTAATAACGTGACCGATGATGTCGTTAAAAACGTGAAATTATCAAAGTTAATTCCAGCTGGGATGAGTGAGTATGAGATAGCAAGTAATAGTGCTGGTACAATTGAAGAAGAGGAACTTGATGATGGTAACGCGTTAACTTGGAGTATTGAAGAAGTTCAACCAGATGCTGAAGAGAAAATTGAGATTAAAATGTCCGTTATGATAGATGACAAGGATACGAAACTTAGATCGGGAAAGATTTTAGTGGATTATCAGCTTCCAAAGTCGTTGAGTGGACTTTCAGTAGAAAAATTCAATGGATATTCGAACAACTCATTTTATACAATGTCTTATGAAATGGAAGAAAATCCCGATAAATATGAATGCCAGTTCGTATTTGAAAATAAAAGTGACTATAAAATTAAGTTAATCAGTGCGAATGTAACCGATATTGAGGACACTGACCTTAAATACGTTGAAATCGACCCAGGTGAGATTCCCGAAATCCCTTCAGGAGCAAAATGGGAATCC
>WJKO01000198.1 GCA_014729055.1 Promethearchaeota archaeon
AAATGTTATGAAAACTTGCCACTATTGCAACTGCGACTAAGCAAGAAAACATTATCCCAAAAACAACAGATGAAAGCGAGGAATAAAATGGAATACACAAGTTATATCAAACTAAGTGAGGTGTTTTCTTTCCACGTTTATTACGATGGATTAGAATTCCGGGTGACAACTGACGGAGTGCGCTACGCCATTGAGCAAAGGCGAATAGATGTTCACGGACAGGATTATTTTGATTTTCTAGAAGACCCGCAAGAATGGGTTTTGGATATGGTACATGCAAAAGCAATAGAATTTTTGCATTTCATGAATCAAAATCTCCAAGATTTAATAGAATGTTACGACAACGAAAAACGTCTTAAACGCAAGCATTATCGCGCCCGCCGCAAGGCCGAAAAGCGTGTCGCCGAACTCGAAGCGATACTAACGCTTGAAAAGGCGAGCGACGATGCCAAGAATTAAACCGACACCCCCGTATGTAGTTATCGGCAAAATTTGAAAAAGTTGCCGATAGTGGGTTGGGAAAAGGACAGAACAATGACTAAAAAAGAAAAAATACTAACCAAAACAATCGAAATGATGGCACGGGAAGCGGTAGAAGCACTTTATTGCGCGGGTTGTTACAGCGAAAATCAATGGATGGCTGTAACGTCTGATGCGCGATATTATGCAACGCTGGCTGGCCTGCCATTAACAGGAAAGATGGATGCCGATACCGCCTATGCCACGTTTGACAACGCCGTGATTAATTATATCAAAACCATGATGGAAATTGCCGAGAAGGAGATGGAAAATGATAACCATAAGAGTCAATAAAACTGTGTTATATTATGATTTAGAACAGTGTCATAATCAGGCCGTCGCGATACACGAAAGAATTAAGATATTAGTGGATGGCTTGGAAGACAAAATTCACCGGCATGGTTTAGCATTGCAAGCCATTCGCGCCGCGCTGTATCGTGATGGTATTGAACTCAAAAACCAATCAGATGCAGAATTACTGGAAATTGCGCGATCTCGAATTGACGGGCTTATGACTGTACTGGACGTGCCGAGGAAAGCGGCAGAAAGCGAGGGCGAAAACAATGAAAAATAAAACAATAATTCATAAAAAAGTGTGGGGATGGGAAAAATGGCTTGTAAATAAAGATTATTGTGGGAAGCTTCTTTATTTACGAAAGGGACATCGTTGCTCTTCCCATTATCATAAGAAAAAGGATGAAACGTTTTATATTATTTCAGGATGTGTTTTAATGGAACAGCAGGCATTTCCGGCGTGTGTTCTTACAGCAGGAGATATTGTACATATTCCCCCTGGCACAAATCATAGATTTACAGGACTTGAAAATAGCGATATAATAGAATTCTCTACGCACCATGAGGATTCAGATTCATATCGTAATACTGAAAGTGAAAAAATAGATGGAGAAGAATTCAAGTCTTTATACAAAAAATATAAATGACACCTTACGTGATTCCAGATTTTGATGAAGACAAAGAAAGGAAGGATGATAATGAAATATATATCTTACGTCTCTAAACGAGGACAACATAGAGTTGGATGGTTTGTAGGCTATGTTAAACGTGGAAAGCGCAAAGGATGGGTGAAGGTACTGCCTATTCTTGGACAGGGATTGAAACGAAAAACTCCTGTCATACGGGAACCGCTTTCAGAACCAAAAGAGTATCTCAAAGAGGAGGAAGAAGAATAATGTCTATTAGGTATTATAAACATCCAAATCATAATCTTAGGACATCGACAAATAACACAGCACTACAAGTTTTTTTAGCAATTATTGGAGCAGAACAAGTAGATTACAAAACTCATTTTTCTTATTGGGAGTCTGACGTAATTAAAAAAGAATGTTCTTTTTTTGTAAATGAGAGAGATCATACTGCGGTGCAAACAAATTCTCCTGGTATAATTCACGTGCTTCATGAAACAGAAGAATGGAAGGAAGTGCAATGGTTAATTAGTTTTCGAGCTATAGTATGGCATGAAATGACGCATGATGAAGATGCTCATAATTTTGATTTATATTCACAAGTAGGAGCTGTGCTTTATGCTCTGGACAATAATTTGGAAATACCGGAGAATGTTACAGAGCAAGCGAAACGAAAAGCTTTTGAATATCGAAATAAGGAAGCAAGAGAGGAGGAAGAGTAATGTTTATTATAGATAGAGAAATGTTTAAGAGATGGGTTATGGGGGAATTGATGGGATTTCATAGTGGAAGAGGGTTTGCTGTGGATGAATTAAAATGTGAAAAAGCGCATGAATCTTTAGATAAGGGACAAACTGTTTTATTTACAGAAAATGACATTTTAACAGGAACTGAAATGGTTCTAACAAATGAAGGGTATGTTGAAAGAGAGATATTAAAAAAATAGGAGGAAGAGAAATGGTTGTTACAAATATAGATAAAGAAATGAAAAAGATATTTTCTTCGTTCGATCAAATTATTGTTGAAGATTACCTGAATGAGTATATCAAATCTGCAAAAGAAGTAAGACAAAAGGAGGAAGAAAAAATGTGTTGTGAAAAATGTAAAGTTTTGGAAGATGCCTTGAGACAAGTTGTTCGTGAGTGGATACATGATATTTATCTTGAAGGGATAGTAGAATTTTGTGCTAAGTGTCATATTGGTTTGTGGAGAGCTAATAATATAAAAACAAAGTATATTGCTATTCTTGCAGGATTAAAAATTGGAGAGACTTATCTTACTACAGAAGTAAAAGAGAAAATGAAAGATGTTGAGGAACAAATGGTTCAAAACTATATTGATAATCAAAAAATGAAAGATAAGGTAGAGCATTGGATAATGGAGGGAGAGTAATGGAACATTATTATCAAAATGAATATGTCACGTTGTATAATGATAGTTGCTTGGCGCATGTTGATGAACGCCGTGTAAGTGATACGGTCATTACAGACCCACCGTATAATATGGACTATAAATATGGTTCATATAAGGATGTTCTGCCTATAGACGAATACTATCACCGGTTGAGCACGGTTTGTTTTTGTCCGAGCGTGACTATTTTATATCCTGAAATGCTTTTCCCGTTGTCTTGGGAAATGGAAGAAATACCAGAAAAAGTTGTGGCATGGGTATACCCAAGCAATACGCCGAAACAGTGGCGGGGCATTGCGTGGTGGGGCATTACTCCAGATTTCTCAAAGGCCGGACAGCCCTATAA
>WJKO01000199.1 GCA_014729055.1 Promethearchaeota archaeon
ATCCAAATAACTAGAAACAAATAACTAGAAACAAAAAGGCGAGAATATATAAGATGAATGCTTCGGAACGTAAAATCGATGAGTTGGGGGAACTCAAGTTAATACATCTGATAGCTGATATTTTGGGCAGTTTGGGCTCTAAAACATTACCAGGTGAAGATGACGCTGTTGCAGTCGCTTTCTCAGATGTTAATGATTCAAACCTTGTGATCAACAATGATATGTTGGTTTCAACGACTGATGTTCCGAAGCAGATGAACTTATTTCAAGCGGGTCGAAAATCAGTTGTCATGACTGCTTCTGACGTGATTGTAAAAGGTGCAAGGCCGAAATGGGCAGTTGTTTCTCTGGGCTTGCCCAAGAATCTATTAGTAGATGGTAATTACGGCTTCGCTGGATTGATAAAAGGATTGAAAGATGGATTCGATGAATATAATATAGTCTATCTTGGGGGCGATCTGAATGAATCCAAAGAGATTATTGTATCATGCACGATTATTGGTGTATGTCCAAAATCACAAAAGATTATTCCTCGAGCAGGTGCAAAAGTCGGAGATTCTATCGTAATAACTGATGAATTAGGAAAGACGGGATGTGGGTTTCATATCCTATTAAATAAAGCAGATACTAAAGTCCTAACAACAGAACAAAAAACTAAATTCATTGATTCTGTATTGAAACCGTCAACACCCAAAGATCATGCAATAATTTTAGCGGAAAAAGGATGGGTCAATGCATCCGTTGATAGTTCTGATGGAATTCAAAAATCACTTTTTGAGATTTGTAAAGTTAGTAAAGTCGGGGCGGAACTTGAGTTTGAAAAATTGCCAATCTCAGATGGTGTCCGTGAATTTACGTCTGAACAAAAGATTGAATTAGAGGATGTATTATTTAGGGCAGGGGAGGAATTTCTACATGTATTTATAATACCTTCGGACAAAATTAAAGCCGCAAAATCATTTTTTGAGGGCAAAGACTACGATTTTTATAAGATAGGAAAAATTACGGCAGATATAAATCAAATCTCTGTAAAAAATAAGGGGGGGTCAATTAAGACCTTGGATCCACAACTTATGGGTTACAATCACTTCCTAAGGGAAGAAGAGGATAGTACGGATAGGGGGGCAAATAGGGAGTTAAAGGAAAAAAGCACAGAAGCCACCCAAACGAAAAAAGGAAAAAAAAGTGCAAAAGCTGTCCAACAGAAAAAAACATTAATCAATAATGATATGCCCGGCTATCACCAATATTCTGGAGCATGCGGGTTGACGAGTCTCTTGATGGCATTAAAGCCGGAGTCTCGGGGAATTGACAAAACTCTTGATGAGATATGGGAATATATGATTCCTATATTCGGAAAACACGGACGATCTTCACGGCCATATAATTGGCAGAGGGTATTAGAGTGGTTATTGTTCCAGATAGCAAGAAACACGGAATTACAGAAAATAATGGAAAAAGAATTTGGCTCTAATTTTCACGAAGGAATGCTGCCTGTCCTAAAATATCGAATTAATGATGTTTACAGCAAAGGGTTTCACAAAAAGAAACGAAATCGACAGCAATCTAATAAACAATCTAAAGGATCACCTAAAAAACAACCAAAGAATAAAAATCCATCCCATAATACTAAAAACCAAAGTGAAACCAACGAAAATAGCCAAGAGGAAACCAATTCTAAAATAAAAAAACCATCGGAACCAGAAATAGATTCTGGATGGCTCATGAAAAGAGTATATGTATGGAAAATGGATTTTGAGTTAGAACTGCTCGCCTTTTTATTTGGTTGTAGGTTTATTCCATGGCCGAAAACTCAAGATGGAACGGGAGCTATTTTCTTTGACAGAATCGAATTGAATAAACAGCCATCGATCTTCCATGAGAAAATGGATTTTATGATACCCTATATTAATAAAGGTGGACCTGTCTTATGTTGTGCATCCGTTCATTGGTTAGCAATAAAGGAAATTAAACAAATTAAGAATTCAGATTCAAGATATCTTATTCGATATAACGATCCTGCTTCCGCACGAGAACATAGACGGACATTAAATAGCCTTGCTTCTTCCGAACGCTTCTATATATTCGAATTTGATCCAGAATTATTAAAAAAAAATGAAAAAATAATAAAGGAATTGATATTATCTGTATAAACATTTGCGTCGATGATCTTCTTTTCCGATTTTACTGTTCGGTTCAATCATCTAAATTCTCTTGGTTTTCTAAGTTATTATCCGTTGCATTCTCATCTTGGTCGTCTAGTGGATTCTTAGATAAATATTCTTTCGCCATTCGTTCTCCTTCCTCAAGGTCAACTTTATACAGTATAATCCCACCAATTAAAAACAGGATGAGCAAAGGTAGGATTGAAGCCCTTGGATCTGGGTTAAATATTGCAACTAATCCCATTAAAGCGGGTCCCAATATTGCGGCAAACTTTCCAAGCATGTTATAAAAACCATAAAATTCACCAGATTTCTCCACCGGGATTATTCTTGAATAAAGACTTCTACTAAGTGCTTGAATACCTCCTTGGAAACATCCGATACAGACTGCCAAAATTAGAAAGTGTATTTCATTTCCCATGAAGTAACCTGCAATAGTAATACAGCCGTAGCCCACAATTGCAACTAGAATGCCTTTTTTTACGCCAATCTTTTTCGCAAATTTATTATATAAGAGAGTCATCGGAAAGGCTACAAATTGAGTTACTAGCAATGCCACTATTGACCAAGTTGAATCAAATCCCAGACTTTCAGCATAGTCCACCGCCATCTTAATAATCGTATCAACACCGTCTATATAAAACCAATAGCCGATTAAAAATAAACCAACTATTTTCAGATATCGTATTTCCGCAAACGTGCCCTTGAGTTGCTTCCAACCAAGTTTAATTGATTTTCTAAACGTCGCTTCTTTATCTATCTTAGGCTCATCCACGAACAAGAATACAGGTATGCTAAATCCAGCCCACCAAATTGCAACTGAGAGAAACGCAAAACTAACCGCTGCGGATTCATTTGCAAAACCAAAAGTATCCCACATTAAATACATAATTACATTTAATGCGAATAGAACCCCACCGCCGATATAACCAATAGCAAAACCAAGAGATGACACATAATCAATCTTCTTTTGAGATGCCACACCTGGTAAAAGAGAATCATAAAAAGAATTTCCGCCCGAAAAACCAATTGTACCTAAAACATACAAGAGGATTGCGGTTAACCAATTACCCGCTTGGACTAACCATAAACATCCGGTAGTTAGTATCCCCAAAGCAGCAAAAAATAACAAAAACCGCTTTTTGCCCGACATTTTATCCGCCACCGCTCCGAGAAATGGTGACATAGCAGCAACAAGAATAGCAGATATGGAATTGCCGAAACCCAGAATTACTGTGGCGTCGATAGCTGTGCTTTCCCCGACCCAAAATGCGTTAAGAAATGTAGGAAAAAATCCCGCCATAACCGTTGTAGCGAATGCCGAGTTCCCCCAGTCATATAGAACCCAAGACCAAATCTTTTTAGGGTCATCAAGCTTAGATAAATTCGAAGGATCCCGTCCTGGTAATGCTTCTTTTTCAGTCATTTTTATCCATTCCTTCTAAAATTTAATTTTTATATTTTGTACATTATGATATTCTTGGAATATTTAGTTACTTATTTTTTATTGCATTTGTTTAAGTGTTATTATTCAAATTTTTTAATCTTCTGGTTCTTCAATAATCGGGATTATCGCTCTATTCGGACATTTATTGAAACATTTAAGACAGCTTGGGCATTCGGACAAGTTCTTATCATTAAACTCTATCTTTTCAACTACTTTCCCATCTTCATTTTTTTCTTCAATAACACTATATCGATTTTCCAAACAAAATCCGTCTTGGATGCAATTTTTACACATCTTGCATAGATCATGGTCTATTGTAAATCCTTTGAATATTCCTTTGTCGATTGAGACAACTTCAATTGCACCATGATCACACATTTCAACACATTTTAGGCAGCCTCTGCATTTGCGATAATCCACAAATTTTTCCATATTTCGAAAACTAATAGCGTCAGTATGACAAAACCTTTGGCAACGCACACAAAGAACGCACAGTTCTGGATTGACATCGATAGGAAACAATATTTCATCCATGTTCTTTCAATAGAATTGTTATTTCAATCTTATTTCAATGTTATTTCGATTAAATATTTAGAAATTAGACGATTTCGTTGAATTTATTAACAGAAAAAAAGAAATAGAAAATAAAAAGAAAATAAAAAGAAATGGAAAAATCTGGTGGAAAAAATGATTTTTGAAATGGATTTCGCAAGAATTATTCAAGTGTATGTCATACAATTGGGCCTAGCTATCTTATATTTGATATTGGGTATTAAAATTATAAAAAGAGATAAAAAGAAACTCAATCAAATCATTTTCAGCTTTTATGTTTTGGTCTTTTTCAGCGGGTTAATGAATGTTATTTATGCCGCAATTGAAAATACAGCAATCATTAAAATTCTTCACTACATAACGATCTGCGGGACATTCTTAGCCTCGTTATTGGTTTTAATATTCAATATCATAATTTGGAAATCTGAAAAAGTCTTTAATCTTAAGAAGCAAATGGTTGTTGTAATACTATATTTACTCTTAATAGCAGGCTTAGCATTCCTTTTACCCGACTATCTTATCATGGACGAATCGACGGGATGGAAACCTTATTATAAACTCGAAATGTGGATATACGTATTGGGCATTCTAACGGTGACTTTGGTTCCAAATATACGAATTTCTTTGATAAACCATAATAACTTTAAAGATGCACAATTAAAAAAGAAATGGCGTTTCTTTATGATCGGTTATATAGCAAATTATTCCCTTGGATATTTGATATATACGGTGAATTATATAAACGAACCAACTGCCCGTCTCATGGTTTCTGCGATAGGTTTGGTCTTAACAATTGTGACTGCTATAGGAATTTACAACGGATTAGCGCGTCAATTGTCTAAGAAATAATCAATTGTTTTCTAATTTTTTCATCTATCTGTCTTTTATTTCTTCCCTTTTCTTCAGTCAACCTATTCATCAAATTCACCAAAAATGACGTCAAAAAGTGGCGCAGATGGGGGGAGTCGAACCCACGAGAGCGAATGCTCACCGGATCTCAAGTCCGGCGCCGTCGACCACTTGGCTACATCTGCATTTGTGTTATTAAAATTAGTTTCTAATGATAAAGGAATAAACATAACATTGTAATTAAATTTTATTTTTTAGGCAAATTTCATTATCAATTTAACCCAAAACCACTTGTTCATGATCTCTTCTTTGGTATGCCATTTCTTGAACAGCAGTTCTCTAAACCAATTGTAAATTTTGGCTTTCCGCTTTATCTTTTTGTATATCTTAGTCTTCTTGAATTTATGTTCCATATCCTTTATATTTTGGTTCGACCATATATCTCTCTTGGTGTTTTCTAGCGCATCACAAATGAGATTTACCCATTCCTTTGCCATTATCATTGAACTAACTAAACCTGAACCACCTGATGCTTCAACAAATGCTGCCGCATCTCCAATTAAAACGGTTCCCTTATGTGGTACGAAACTTTCAATAGGACCAGTCATAGGAATACCTGTTAATTTCTCATACGAGATTGAACTGCCTTTAAGCATTTCTGAAAATACTGGATATTCGTCTTTCAATCTGACCCACACTTTGGTTATGTCTGCCTCTTTTAAATGGGGCAGATCAAGCATATTAGCGATGTCTTTCTGTATCATAATACCTGCTTCAAAGTTATCTTTATCCCGAGGAAAAATAAATGCAATAGTGGGCGGAAAATCTGGTGCATAATCCAAACTTCCGTGTGGAATGAAGAAGTACTTGAATGATTTATTCTCAAAATTTCCATGATTAAGAATACATTTGATAATAGGAAACATTTTATCTTTATAGTCTAGTTTTAACTTTCGACCAATGATACTATTAAATCCATCACAAGCCAATACACATTTTGCAAATGCTTTCGATTTATTTCCTTGGCTATCCTTGTATACTGCACCGCAGATAGTATCCCCATCCAAAATTAGTTCTGTTATTTCTGCATCCCGCTTTATTTCGATATTCATTTCTTTTGCTCTATTGTATAATCGTTGCATCAGATCCTTCCAATCAAAGATAAGAGACGGTGTTTTTCTGGTTTTATGAATCGTTTCATTGGTGTCGGGGGCATAATAAGTTCTATCAGCTGTTTTTGATAAGGTAATCTTTTTCATAAAGCCCTTTCCAAGTAATTCGTCAAGTATCTCATGGTAATGCAGTGTTTCTCCGCGCGGTTCTGACCCTATATCTTTCTTTTTCTCTAAAACCAAGACTTTCTTGTCTCTATTTCCGCAAAATATAGCACTTGAAAGGCCAGCAGGACCAGCTCCCCCTATAATTATATCATATTCTGCTCGTTTCGAAGACATCATGATCGAATAAGTACAATTGAACTTAAATTTTTATTGCAAAATATTTCAATTCACAAGTTTATCAAACAATTTATCAAGTTTATCACACAATCTATCATTATTATATTATAATCATTGGAACTCATTGAAAACTAAACGATGATAGAAACTATGATGTATTTTTCGTTATTAAGATCCGATTGGTTTGAAATCAGCTTGATTCTTTTCACAGCGCTTTTCGTTTTTGTAGTAATCCTCAAATTGATCCAATATTATGTTAGATGGGGTAATTTCAAGGCAAATAACCTCCAATACTCAAAAGGGAGGATAACCATACAGAAGAAAGATTCTTTAGGAATAATAAACCTTAGATTTATTCAAGTATGTAGAAAAGAAAATAATCTCCATAGCTATAGAAAGAGTAAACGCATTCTTGTATTTACACCATATTTAATCCGAAAGTCCCGCATGAATTTCTTGGCATCAGCGCTTGCAGAAGCCAATTACAATGTTTATCTTATGAGTTCTGCAGAATTCCTTAATAAACTCGGGATGAACGAGAAAAAAAGCAGAAAATATGTATTTTCTCAGATAAATCAATTGTTTCGTTTATTGAATATCGAAATAATAATAGGGTTTGATATGATAAATGCGCTAATATTGGATTATTTGCAAAATTATAAGGATTCAAATGGCAAGATCATTAATAAAAATGACATTGATGATAGAAGCACACGATTCATCAAGAGTCTTAATCAAAGTCCACTATCTTTAAATGCTGTGATGCCCAAAGTCGTTATCTCTATTCGCCCCATTGTAAAAACAGAGGATATGAGCATGCTTCATTATATTCCTTTTACATATCGCTGGTTTTATACACTATTCGCATTTATCCGAAGCGGGTTTAGAAACATTATGAAATTTTATCCAGAATTCTCGATTCAGAGTCTACTTAAGATGGAATTAAAACATAGGGTGTTCCTAATTATACCAGAAAAAACACCGAAAACAACTAAAATAACCCAAGAATTCTTTTTAAATGAAAAAATAGAGCTTAAGAAGAAGCAAAATATGTTCGAGCTTCTAAGGTTTGAACAGGGCGGATTCCGATTTAATAAACAAGAGACCATAGTATACGCGAAATTGTTAAGATTCATTGACGAATCTTTCGTTTAACAAGAGAGTTACGGTCTGAAATACGCTTTAAAACCTCACCAAAAGATTCATTTGCTTGTAACATTTCATGAAGGAAAACTCCAGTCCGACCCACTTTATCTCTCTTTAATAAGACCCTTTTTCTAACTTTAATGATTTTTGGACTAATACCCAGAATTTTAACAGCATATTTTTCATTTCCCAATAAATTCATCTTTTTATGTCCCTTTTCTGTGGGTATAACTAAAGTAAGACTCTTGTCAATCCCTGGAACACGTTTAGATTTCATAAGATCCTTATAATCGATGGACCCACTAAATTTATAGAACTCATAATTTAGATCTTTCCCGCGAGTTAAGAAGATAGTCATACACGTATCATTTGAGAGATAAAGATGTCCTTTTATCACATCACTCGGCGTTGCTTGAACAATTTCTCTCCCAATTATTTGTAAATTTGCTTGTATTAAGCTTAATTCTACTCGAAATGGGGGAATATTAGCGTTAATTAAAATATCAAGATCGCTATTCTCATTAACATCACCGCGTGCTGTGCTACCGTATATTAATATAGGAATACCATGTTCGTGTAGTGCTTTACAGACTTTTTTTGCGTGTCTTCTTTTGCGTTGAAATAAATTCCACTGTTCTTCCGTATATTTTACCTCTATTTCTTCAGCGCGATAATTTACTTTTTCTCTCGGCATAAAAAAAATCCGAAGCTCATTTTGATGTTATGTTATTTATTGTAACAATGCTCTAAGCTTCATTATATTTAAAAAAAACTTCTAATTTAGGTTTTTCGTATTTAACAAAAAGAATGTTAGAAAAAAAGAGATTATAGCGGACCATGAGGGATTTTCTATATATAAGCATATCTTATACATATTCGAACCCCCGACCGACGGATTAAGAGTCCGTCGCACTACCTGGCTGTGCAAATGATCCTTACTATAATGCATTATGCAAATTACTTTAGAAAATCCTCCGAACAATCTAAATAATTTCCATAATATTGAATTAGATAAGTTGCTTTGATATAAAAAATTTACTCTAAATACTCTTTCGATAGAGGAAAACTTCACAATAGATGACAGATAATAGATTATTTTTTTTTTAATAGATTTTTTTTGAATCTATAGGCATCTATGATTGCCACTTATATACATAAATACATAAATTCAAAATGAGAATCAATACATAAGAGTATTCTTTAAATCAAAAAAAAATATGAATTGTGGGTTATTTGGATTACTTATTTCTCGATTTTGCCAAGCTCATAAACATTGGTATGATGCTAAATATCCTAAAGAAATTTTAGAAGACTTGAAAGAAAAATAGGTTTACTTTTTTGAAGTAAATTAATGTTTGAAATTGCAAATTTAAAAAAATGTTAGAGTGGAGTATATTCACATAAATCAAAATATTTGCCGCGGAACGGAAGAATTTCCATAATTCCTCCCTCAAGATCAAATGCCTCCAATCCCTCTAAAAATGCTGAGTCTTCGGATAAAAACCAAGGCATATCCAGAAAGGGCTCTTTCATTTTTAAATTTAATTCCATCATATCCTTTGGCACACCGCTATCTCTGGTCAATTCCTTATAATATGATTGTAGATTCTTTTTTTCACCTTTTACTCGAATAAAAATTAATGTACCATCCTCAGTTATTTCTTCAAAATTACGCTTGATAGATTCTGCTCTTAGTTTATATCGATTTCTTTGCTGAGGGCCATCTTTTAAGGATACAGGGCAGTAATGTACTGATAGATTATAGCGATCTGGGATATTATTGAGAATCTTCTGAGCCAATTCTCTACTTCCCTTGACCGCAGACATAGAATTCTCTGCTAATTGAAAGCCGCGTTTTTTAAGGGCTTTCTGGTTTGGTTCATTCATTTCAAATTCATTTAAATTGATAAAAAGCGCGCCAATTGTATCCAAATAGTCCATTAAATTCCATATATATTCTTCATGCTCACTTGTTGGAATAACTGGGACTTCTGCTCCCACTTCTATGCCTAAATCCATAGCATAGTCTATTTTATGAAAATCTTCTTCATCAAGGTGAAATCTTATCTCATCCAATCCTACTTCTGCTAATTCATTGGCTAATTTCCTTGTCAAATTTTTCCCATTGGTATAAAGATGGATATGGAAATTATCTGAATACTTCCTTTTCAGTTCTTCTATATAGAAAAGACTTAGTTCGATGTGATCTTCAGATCCAAGCGGATCACCACCTGTAAAACTACAACCTTGCGCTTGGCTTTTTTCGACCTCGCGAAAGACGTCTTTTGGTGTATTTATCTCAATTTCATTTGCATACATCTGCTCGCTACCTCTTCTTTTTAAAGAGATTGGGCAATACCAAGAACATAGTGGCGGTTTATTGCATTTTCCTCCAATAAAGAAAACTAACTTTTGACCTCGTATGCAAAGCTGACACCCAAGCGGTAAAACGCCTATATATTTAGAATCCGCTTCTGTCTTGTGTACTTCTTTTTTCATATAGTCACTAATTCCTAAATGAATTTCGATATACTCCTAAGTTTTAGACCACTCGGTAGCTTATTTACGATCTAGGTACAGAGTAATTTAATCCTTATTGCTTTAAAACATAGGTAAAATTGAGAAAAAATATTCCCATCTATCATATTTAGAGAAGAATTTTTAGAATAAATAGGTAATAACGGACGCAGGGGGATGTATTCAGAAAATGCATACAATCATATTCTATCGAACCCCCGACTTACGGGTTAAAAGCCCGGCACGCTCTCCAGAACATTTATATACCTAAATGTTTACCTGGCTGCGTCATGCATCCATTATTCTGTTTTATTTTGATTTTCGTTGTGAAAATCTTAAAACAGTGAGTTTTTTAGTAGCGATTATCTTAAAAACTTTTCTTTAAGTTTTAAGTTCATAAATCATTCAGAAACA
>WJKO01000200.1 GCA_014729055.1 Promethearchaeota archaeon
GTATTCACACAGTGGTTTGTGATGTCCCAGCCGAAAAATTAAAAGCAGCGGACTTTCAAGAAAGTTTGGAAGAGAAAATCCTAAATATCCGAACGACTGAGGATTTAGACGAAATATCATTAACAGCTGATGAACGATTCAAGGCCTTTAAGTCTTGGGTAGCAGGCATTTCAGAGGCAGGCATCGACGCATTTAAAATCCAAACTGAAATTGACCGCGCTGCAAATCTTGTCTATCCGATCTCGTATCCCTTACTACGTTTTATGATTAAAATCGAACGAGATTTCATATTTGAATATCTTGATAAGATCGAAAAAGAATGTCAGTTTGAGGGGATAAGACATGATTCAAGTATGATTGCTAATTTGGATCCTGTATTAGAGGCAATTTGGAATGCTTTTATTGAGAATCATAAAGAAGTGGAAGATATTTTATCTCGTATAGTTGAAATGAATCCTCCAATTGCATTATTTGAAAAGAAAAAATTTAACATCTTTATCACAGCACCAGTAATGCGGAAATATAGAAATTTTGATGATTTTTTACATTATCACGATCTGGATATAATTGCATTTTCCATGGTTAACCGAATAAATGAGTTTTCTGAAAAAGTCGAACGTGCGGAATATGATTCGTTACAAGAAGCAAAAAAGATGGGAGAAATATATCATAAATGGTACATATATGAAAAAGATATTAAGACCATTGAAAACATCAGAACGAAAGAAATGAGCCGCAATATTTATCGACTTAATCAAATTATAAAATCCAAAAAAAATATTTGGAAAGAATTACCTGTAAAGTTCTCAATTGTCCGATATAATCAAGTTAATGGAAAATTATATGTAGAAATTGAGACAAAAAATTTAGAGCTAAAAAATAACAAGGATAAAATGAAAGCAGTAAAAAATATCCTTAGAAAATATCTATATTCATTCTGCATTACAAAAATCAAGCTAATCTTATAATAGACAACAGAGGATAGAGAGTGTAAAAAAAAAGAGATTATTACGTATTTCTTGGTATAAAATACTTTTAATTATTTTCTGAGTTTATTTTACTATTTCAGCGCCACATGTACGGCAAAATTTGTCGTTAGGGTTTACTGGACTGCCACAGAGATTACAGAACTTTGCTTTTACGACTTTAGTTTTTTGATCCGCACCTAATTTACGTCCTTGACGTTTTCTTCCGCAATATGGACAAAACTCTGCATTTGGACTTAAAGGGTTCCCACATACCACACAATTTGAGACTCTGGCTTTCTGAGTTGGCGAAGCCTTAGTATAGCTATGTTTTGGTATTTTACTCACTCGTGACGTTGAGGATTGAGAACCAGATAGTTCCGTTTTCTTTGCTTCTTTAGATTTCTTCTCTTTTTGGATTTTCCGCGCTATAAATCCAACTGTAATAAGAATTACGATAAAAACAATTATTCCTATTAGTACTGGTCTTGCGTTAATCCACCGTTCTCGTCCGCTCACTCCCGTTGAATATGTAACATCAAATGTAATTGTCGTTGATTCTTCTGGAGCGTTCATAGGATCGAAATAGATAAAGAAATACCAAGTTCCCGAATCTGGCACGGTAAATGTATCCTCAGATATAAAGGTCGTTTTTTCATCCGAATATGAAGCTGCTGAAATATCAATAACATTATTAGCAGTATAATTAACCTCAAATTCGACGTTTACCGTACTCTCGGGACCATCATTGAACCACACAAGGTAATAATCCTGCGTTTTAGAAACATAAAATATATCTTCAGCTGTAGGAACATCAAGTCTTTGATGATAGAAATAACTATCTCTTTCAAGCGCCCATTGATTGAGATTATAACCATCCGCAATGAAGAAATCTATTGCCGCATTTGCAGTATAGTTATATTCAATCGTAGATCCTGCCTTTAGAAATACCTGTACATATTCATAATATTGCGCGGAAATGTCTACCACATCGCTCTCACTCCCTACACGATCTGTGTATGGTAAATTTGAGAATGATCTATCCCAAATTGCAAAGCTGATATAGCTCGGGGACGATTGGACTGAAAACGTAATTTCATTTCCGCCTTCAATGTATTCGTACTCATACCAATACTCGTTAAAATAGAGTGTTTCTGTCGATCTATAGATAACATCACCATTAGCGTTTGCGTTGCTAAACGGAAATGCAAAAGCAATCCCCATTAATGGAAGCACGATTAAAAATATCATTATGATCGCAATAATCCCGCCTCCAACATATATAGGAGAATAATACCATGGACGATAATAACGACCCCAGAAAGGACTATACCACCACGTTCTATACCACGGACGATAATATCTCCGCCTTCTATAGTAAGACCCATAAGGTGAATGCCGATAAGGTCCAGACCGACCACTGCTTACGATTCTCTGAGCACCCGTTCTTCCGAAAGGACGCGAACTTCCGAAACTACCACTCCGAAAACCACCACTGAATCCGCGCATCCCACCCCCACGGAAAGATCCGCCTCCAAAGCCACCACCGAAACCGCCACCGCCCCGGGGCATCTTATTCAGTCACCTCTACTTTTTCCTCCGTTTGAGCTGATCCACTTGTTTGTTGTCTAAACAGAAAATCCCGTAAAATGGCTAATATAATTAACAAAATTGATACAATTGAAAGAATCAAACCTATTTTATCAACCATAACCACGGAATTAGGTAGAGCTATGGCAAATAAGATCCATTCCAAGACTGTAAATACTATAACAAGCGACGGTAATACTGTTTTTACTAAGTTTCCTGTCCTAACGTTGTTTAAATCCGAATAACTCGAATAAAACAGCGAAAAAAGTCCGACAACGCCGAACCCCAATAGTAGTATACTATTTATAATGATAAGAACCCAAATACCCCCATTTATTGATACTAAACTGCTCAAGGGTGCGTAAAATTCAGATCCAATTGCTTGAAATAGATTGAATGTTACTGGACCGCCTCGAATTTCTGCAAGACCAAAGAAATCAACTAAATCACTTGGATTGCCTATGAAAAAACCATACACTCCGCTGATAGGTAAGAGTATTCCAAGCGTAAAAGCTAATAAAGCGCATATA
>WJKO01000201.1 GCA_014729055.1 Promethearchaeota archaeon
GGATGGAATTCGACTCGTTGAATCTTATGTTGTTGCTGATATGATGTTGGAGTTTCAATCAGAAAATCAGTTGATCATAAGTCTTTGATTTGATAGCTAAAATGGATGAAAATCTATAAAAAAAAAATGATTTTACCTATCTAATAAAAAATAATAATAAATACTTTTAAAATAAGTTGTAACAAGAAAATCTTATGGATAAGTCTATAATTGCTTATTTTGAATCATCTCATGATTTTCCAGAGGAGGTTGTCATAGCGGCGAAAATGACACCTTACAAAATCTTAGGTGAAGTCCGTAAACCAAGCGAAACCGCGGATCAATATCTTTTTAAGACATTTTGCCCATTAGCTCGCTCAATCTTGGAAGAGGCATTCGATGAATCCGACCAATGGGCTGGGATAATAGTCGCGCACGGATGTGATGCAACAAATAGGCAGTATGACATTTGGAAACATCATATTACAACTCCTTTCTTGTACTGGTTTAATACACCAATGAATGATAGAAAAAGCGCTAAAAAGTTCTTTAAAGAGGAATTAAAGGCACTGGTGAAGGCTTTAGAAGAAAAATTCGATTTAGAAATTACATTAGATTCAATAAAAAGAGCAATAAGACTTTCAAATGAAATTAAGAGTGTTTTAAAAGAGTTATCTAATTTAAGGGCGTTAAAGGACATTAGTAATTCTGAGTATTTTGAAACTGTTAAACGAGCAATGTTATGCGATAGGACGAAAGCGTTGGAAGAACTTATAAATACAATTCCAAGATGGCAATCTAAACCAGAATTTCCATCGGATAAAAGAAGAATTGTATTGACTGGTAGTGATATTACCTATCGTGAATTCATGGATATTCTCGACCGAGCGGGATTACGTGTTGTTAGAGATGATTTGTCCATAGGAGAGCGATATTTTGCTACTCAAATTCCAAATAAGGAGGATCCATTAGAATCGTTAGTTTTATATCATTTTAATAAACCGAGACCATCTACGAAACATCATGCTAACCCCAGATTAGATTATCTAGAATCTATTGTGAATGAAACAAAAGTGGATGGAATTGTATCTCAAAATTTGAAGTTTTGTGAACCTTTCGCCTATGATTCAGTTTGGATTGTAAATTCATTTAAAGAAAAAGGAATACCAATCATCCATTTAGAACGTGATTATACCAGTAAAGCAGACCATCAATTAATCAATCGCTTGGAAGCGTTTAATGAAATGTTATAATCATGAATAGTATTCGCATAGATCTTATAAACATAAATGGTATTAACATAAACATTATCAGCATAAAAAGAGGGTAAGCTAAATTGGTACAGTCAGAAACAAAAGAAATAAGTCAAAATTCAACAAGTAGTCAGCAAAAGAAGATTCATATTAGGACATTGAAGTCAAATAAATATCTGAAACGACTAATGGCATGCTATTTTTTCAAGGCAAAAATATACCCAAAAATACCATGGAAATACACAGCTTGGACAACTTCAGCATTCCCCGTTGAGATGCTCTGGACCTATGATATCTTTCCGTTACATCCAGAAAATAGCGCGACAGTAGCGGCTGCAAGAAAGTTATCTAAAGGTTTAATTGAATATGCCGAAGGGCTTGGTTTTTCCCGTGATTTATGTAGTTATTTCAAGACTAATATCGGTGCCTATGATAAAAAAATTCGAACCACTTATGGAGGAATAGATAAACCCGATTTTATTTGCACAACGGGGACTATTTGTGATACACATGTAAAGTGGTTTCAGACACAAGGCAGACGAATGAATGTTCCAGTATTTATCTTCGATCTACCGCACCAAGTAGCAGGATGCGATGAAAAAACCCTTAAACGCTACGAGAATTATATTGTGGACCAGTTTTATGAATGGAATGATTTTGTTTATGATATTACAGGGAAGAAATTAAAAAAAAAAAGACTCGAAAATGTTGTCAGAAAATCTGATCGATTATGTCAATTATGGCAAGAAATATATAGTTATCGCAAAAAGAAACCCTCGCCTTTAGGCTTTAACGATACGTTTGCACAGATATTCCCTCTAGTGATCCTACCAGGAATAGACGCTGGAATTAAATACTATGAAAAAGTGCTTGCTGAAATTAAAGATTTGGCTGCAAAAGGTAAAGGTGTCGTCCCTAACGAGAAATATCGTCTTCTATTTGAGGGTATTCCATTTTGGTATCGCATTAAATTTATTTTTGAGCTTGCCCAACTGGGGGCATCAATTGTATATGAACCTTATACATGGGCATTTGGTCCCCGAAAGCCGCTTGGTCTGAGCGCGGACGAGTATTTACATGCATTTGCTAGAATGTGGTTACAACAACCATATTATTACAATTTAGATAGAAGAATAGAGTATTTTAAAGAAGTTATTGATGAATATTCGATAGATGGGGTAATTTTGCATAATAATATGTCTTGCCGACCAAATTCTACTGGAATGCTTGATCTTAAAAAAATGATACAACGAGAGATTGGTATTCCAGCTATAATAATTGAGGCCGATATGAATGACCCAAGGGCATATACTGAAGCTGCAATTAAGACTAGAATAGAGGGCTTTATCGAATTATTGGAAGCAAATAGTAAATAAAAAAATATATATGTTTTATTCTTCTCGTTGGAGATAAATAAGTCTTGTCCTCGCTAATCTTTCTATTCGTTTCTTAACAAGAGTGATACTCATCATTATCTCCTTTGCAATCGAAATAATATCTTTTTTGCCGTCACATGCCTTAATTACTTTGTAATATTTTGGATGTATCAATCCTAATGTAACTGCCACATACGGAAGATTCGCTTTAGGTCTTGGAATATATCTATTCCCTATTTCATTATATAAATCAGAAATCTCTTCTTGCTCGTTTTTCTTTCTCTTCTTTAAATTTACTTGCATTCTATCTCAAGTAATGAAAAGAAGAATAATCATATAAATGCTTTAGTGGGAATTGTCTGGGATTAGATCCCTCGTTTTTAAGAAGAATGATTTTTTATGGCATCTTTTCGGGATACTTCTTCCAATTCTCGGACAAGATCTTGCTGCTGTTCCAGGATAAAAAGTCCATATTATTTTCCCGCTTTTGTATGGTTTTATATCAGGGATAGAGCCGTGCGTATTCTAAACCCTCCGTGATGTCGGGTATTTTTGCCGGCAGAGTGCGGACGTTTTAAGTTCCGATGTCAGGTTTTGTAGCTAATTTTAGGCACAGGTGTAATTTCGGTGTTTTTTTTTGGGGGGCTATAAGTCTACTCCGGATATGTCACAACCGTTATCTTTCAGTGTTTTGAGCTCTTTTTTTATCCTCTCCGGGAGAGATGACAACTTATTATCATCCAACCGTAGTATTTCTAGTGATTTTAGCGAGCCTATACTGTCCGAGAGAGAGGATAAATTATTACGAGCTAAAGATAACTCTTTGAGCCATGTCATCTTAGGTATTATCTCCGGGAGAGAAATTAACTTATTATCATACAATGGTAGTGTTTTAAGTGATTTTAGGGAGCCTATACTGTCCGGGAGAGAGGACAACTCATTAGAGCCCAAATTTAGTGTTTTGAGTGTTTTTAGGTTACCTATACTGTCCGGGAGAGATGACAACTCATTATAACTCAAATTTAGTTCTTTGAGTGATTTTAGGGAATCTATAATGTCCGGAAGAGATAACAATTTGTTTTCCTGCAAATATAGTTTTTCTAGTGTTTTTAGGGAACCTATACTGTCCGGGAGAGAGGATAACTTGTTATTTATGAAAGATAATCTTATGATTGATTTTAGCGAGCCTATACTGTCTGGGAGAGAGGATAAATTATTTCCTTCCAAATATATATGTTTGAGTGATTTTAGGTTGCCTATAC
>WJKO01000202.1 GCA_014729055.1 Promethearchaeota archaeon
CATATACTCATAATAGTTAAGACCCATGCTTTTCGTTTTATTAAAATTAGAAAGATCTAAGATGTTATTAGATTCATATATAATTTCCCATGTCCCCAAAGTGCTCCATTGACTGCTGAAACCAGTCATTATTAAGTCAGTATCGCCTTTCTGTCCGTTCTGTTTATTAGGATTCGAAGTACAGTCTACTCCGTTTTGATCATATATTTTATCAAGAGAGTATAACTCTTCCTTGTCGATAGTAACATTTTTTGGCTTTAATCCTTCTATCGTCGAAATGCTAAATGTCTGTTGATATTTTGGATTTGGACTTGTCATATTGTAGTAATAGGTATAATTGCTATCTGTTGTATTTTCAAAAATAAGATCAATTCGTATCATGTCTATATTGAGGTTTAAATCATTAAACATATTAACTGTGTTTAGATCATTATAGGATGAACTTAAACGAATTCCAATTTCTCCACTCCCATCGATATAATCTGTAAAACCACTTGTAACAGTTTTTGTCCACAAAAAACCATCCCAATCATCATTGTAAGTTTGTTCATTGACCCAACCCGATGAAGGATCATAAGTTTGGACAATTGTATCTCCAAAACAATTATCTACTTCAACTGTCATCTCGATTTCTTGAAGATAAGCTGCTATATTGTCAGTATTATTTATTACTGGAGTCTCGTAGTTGACTACTGAATCAAAATCCCAATCATAGTAATATGTAAGTTGGATATAATGGATTCTCCAGACATCGGTATCTCCAAAGATTCCATCATGACTATCATACATCTGATATTCCACAGAGTCAACATATCCTCCCTTATTAATATAATCCAATAGAGTAGCATCAGAATAATCTGCGTTATACGCTGTCTTTGCTTCAGGGCAATTAGTTGTTAGAGTTTTCCAATCTGTATAATAATGATTTGAATTATAATAGATACGTAGACGCACTTCCACATCTTCAACATATTCCGACCCGCTCCAACTACCAGCATTTTGATAGGTTCTCACCCTAAACTGTGTCACACGCGTTGGGGCTCTTATACCTAAAACACCTCCCCCTGTATGTGGATTAGCAAATGAGTAATAATCCATTCCATACCATGCCGCTTTATCAACCTTAAGAATGACTTTATCATCATCAGAGTAAGATCCTATAGCTTCGTTAACCGTATAAGACCCCGCTGGACCATACTCATTTATATGACCACCTGATCCAGCCCAGTGTGACATTGATGTTAGACTCTGATCGCTTGTATAACCGGAATCATAATTGGCCGCAATATTATCACCATCATTATTCGAAGATGAGATTTTAGTATAATCAAATGATGAAGGTGTAGGATCTCCAAGTTCAACAGTTCTAGACGTATCCGCATCTATAAACGGATTCGCTGCTATTTCAGATGTGTCATAAATAGCAAAAGCGGAGAATGATGTTCCTTGCCCATAATATTCAGAATTCATAGGATTGATAGTATTTGAAGCCAGTAATATATTAAAGTCATCTGTCTCATTTTCTATTTTCTCTTCTTCAACATTAGTATTATTGTTGTTTTCTTGTATAACTGGGACATTTAATAAAAATGCCAAACAGACAATAGATAACCCAAAAAGTATCCATACCTGCGCTTTTTTGTTATTATATTTACTATACTTCTTCATTTTTTACCCTCCAAAGTTTTTAGATTCAATTTTCCATGAAAAAATGTTTTATTTAACTCATCGCTAACAATTTGAACTTTATTAAAATGCGCGATCTTATTTGGTAGAGAATACCCTAGTTCAGTGGAATTCTGTGATTTAAAACCTCTAACTTTGGAATTATCTAACTGTTCCTCTATAATCTCTTGCTCAATCATATAGTCTTTATCAATTTCTTCTTCACCTAAAAGATCAACATATTGATCTGAATGACCTAATACTTTGGATTCATATTTCCGCTTCTTTTTATGAAGCCATAGTCTCAGAGCATTTACATTTCTACTACGAATAATTAAAATAGATCCACCTACAGCCGCTGCAATTAACACACCAGCTATTATAAAAGGTAATGAGGTAATTATATCAAAACCCGCTTTATTATCTATGGCAACGACTTGGTAGTCCTTATACTCTAACCCACAATTATCTGTGACAATAACCTCAATTTCAATAGTCCCCTTTCTAATAACATCCTCCGTATCATATCCATATTCATAAATCGGACCATTTTTTACAGCATTACCCGTCATTTTTTCTCCGTTAATAGTTAATTTTACTTCTACTGAAGCAATACCCGAGTCATAATCTGAACATTGAATCTTTAATATAAGTTGACCGCTATGATAGAGACTGTTTCCAGAATCACTAATTATATTTACATATTCTACCGATGGTGCACTCTGGTCGATATTGATCATTGTCGAAACAGACTCAATAGAATTGCCTGCTTCATCTATTACTAATATTTTAAAACTCGCATATGTACCAACAAGATCATCTAAGCTTGCAGTAATATTCATTGAACCCTCTTGATTTTCTTTCCAGCCCACTAATTGCCACTCATCTGTTCCATCTTTCATTAAAAGATTAATGGTTTCAACACCACTAAGAGTATCATGAACCTCCAATGTAAATAAATAATTACCTCCTTCTGCTATCCATTCTACAGTTCTAGCAAATCCATCAATTATAGGAGTGTCTAAATCGACTAGAATGGTTACACTTTTATTTACAGCATTTTCTTCCCAATCTACAACCTCAACATCAATATCCCAATATCCCGAAGATAGATTATCAATTGTATAATTCGTATCCCAGATACTATCAGCTGATCCGTTATATACGTCATTCACATAGATATTAAACTCTTTAAGTCCACTTTGAAAATCAGAACCACTCCATTCTACAGTAACTGAAGAGGAATTGAATATTTCTTGTTCCGTTGGATTGTACAATGTTAATGATGGATCGATTTCATCTATTGTGATTGAAATGTCTTCATAATGGTGTGAAATTCCATCATAATCCCCTTCAATTTCAAGATCTATTGTGAAAGGACCACCTGAACTATCAGCTACTAAATCCCACGACATTGTGTATGTTTCCCAATAAATTAAATCAGAAGTTGATCGGAATGCAGTCTCACCAGAATCAAAACTTATTTCCGCTGGTAACGTAGCTTCAATATTGATGTTTGATTCCAGACTACCGCCTATATTCCTAATAGTAGTATATAACGTAAAATGCCCATTCCGATAGACACTACCAGGCATAGTATATATATTTGAAACCGATAAATCTGGAAGACTTATCATTTTTATAACAATATCATAATCGGCACTATGCAGTATATTCTCATTCCGAATATGAAATGTGTAATCTCCCGTTGCTGGAACTTTATAGGCACCTGAATCATGATCAACGTCTTCAGAGTGTTCATAATCACCAACCCCGTCTTTTTCAATCCAACAATCCAAGTTATTGCTACCTCCAGTGGTTTTTTCCCAATCCCAGATGATCTCTTGACCCGTATCTAAAGTTCCAAGATCAAAGTATGCCTCAGTACTCGATCCAATATTAAATGAAGAATAGTCCCAATTACTGCCTCGATATACATATACGGTATATGTATTTGTTCCCTCTGATACCACGACTACATGAATGTCATTTAATTCATCATGGAAATCGCCGATCTCGTTATCTGATGCATGATCAAACTCGCCGTCATCTTTTTCATAAGGATACCCCGTTGAACCCGGTCTAGAGTCCATAACATTCACAATTCCATGTCCTGATGACTTTGTATTATCAATTTTGGTAATAATTATGCCTTCATCCGGTAATTCTGAATCGTAACCTAGTTGAAATCGGGCTTCAATTAAGTAATAATGATTATCGTCTCCGAGAGGGAGTTTTATAAGATGATAATTTGAACCCGATGTTGCCAACGCATCTAAAGTAACTATAGCGAGACCATTATCATAAACGGTCTTAATCTTATTATCGTCAATCAAACCTAAAAAGTGCTTTGACCATCCCGTAAAATGAGCCGGAGTATTTCCACCTATACCATTGTGTCCGCCAGCCCCCATCACAGCCCAGTGATTTACATAGTCGATCTCGGAATATGTTACATCATATAAATCTGGTAGATTATTCTGATGTCCAAATTCATGACACCAAGTACCTAATCCAGCAAGCTCCGGGCATAATGAAGCAGTATTTATCTCGGATCCATCTCTGATCCACAAAGCACCGAATGCTGGTCTATATGCACAAGCCCATATATCCATTTCATCTCCACTGCTAGATTGTGAATCACCAGCGGTAACTAATATGAGTTTATCATAGACACCATAGTCTACATAAGGATCGGCGAGATCTATTATATCTGTCATGGTTTGATAACGAGATTGATAATATTCGTCATGAGAACCCTCAGGATCGTCCCTACCATAATACTGCCTTGTATTTGGAAGCTGTAACCATTCAGTTACATTACCAGAAATGGTCGTATAACCATACGTAACCTCATCATAATAATCTTTTAATGAACCAGACGACCCAAATAGTTTATCTTCCACTTGTGATTTGGTGAGAGTATGGGAATAATCACTATATTCGGCTAATATTGCAAGTATATGGATTTCACTAGGTATATCGGTGGGATCGTCAAATGAGGCATATAAAGAGGTTTGCGCATCATTATAAGCATAATATTCTTCAGATTTGGGCCCCGCCAACCCTCTCAAGAATTGCTCCTCAGAACAGTTCCAATCGTCGGTGTTCTGGTTTATTTCGTTTATATTAATTTGATTACTTACAATTTTGTTATTTAATGGAATTTGGTTGAATACTGAGATTAATATTATTGTGCCAATAATTCCAAACATTATTTTCTTCGTAGATTTTCTTAGGTTAAACATTTCATCTAAGCTTTTTGTATTTTTTATTCTAATCTTTAATCACCTAACAGACTTATAATTAAATAATGAATGAATCTTAACGGAATAACTTGATTTAGTTACTATTATCACGGTTAATTTTAATAAATGTTTTCTTTGATCCGCTTTTATACTGTTATGACA
>WJKO01000203.1 GCA_014729055.1 Promethearchaeota archaeon
AAAACAAAAAAAAATATCATCTTTTCTATCTATAGATAGAATAGATGAAAGATAGGATTTCTGATCTTTATGAAAAATCATGAATTATTAATCCCTGTTCAAAATCAAAAATCTCTCCAAGCAGTTATTGGGTATGCTGACGCTATATACTTCGGTACCGAAACATTCAATATGCGAATGCATGCGCGAAATATAAAACTGGATGACATGTCCGAATTCATTAAAGAATGTCATGAGAATAATTTAAAGGCGTATCTAACAACAAATATAATCATTTATGAAGGAGAATTGGAATTGCTGGAGAAATACATCGAGGAAGCATATCATGCAGATGTGGATGCATTAATCCTTCATGATTTTGCCACAATTAAATTGGCAAAAAAATTTAATATTCCCTTTCACGTGAGTACACAAGCAAGCATTTCAAACTCCGCTGCAGCGATTTTCTTTGAAGAGATTGGGGCAGAACGGATCATTTTGGCAAGAGAACTCTCATTGAAACAGATTTACAAAATATCTAAGAACATAAAGAAAGTCAAACTTGAAGCGTTTATTCACGGGGCAATGTGCACCTCAATATCTGGTAGATGTTATTTCAGCCAAGTAATACATGAAAGCTCTGAGTTTTCTGCTAATAGGGGTAAATGTCTACAACCATGTCGCGATAAATGGAAAGTATATCATCAAAACGGCAAGGAATTTGATTATGATGGATATTTCTTTATTAATGCAAAGGATCTTTGTATGATTGAGCACATTCCAGAAATGATTGAAGCCGGCATCTATTCTTTTAAAGTTGAGGGACGGATGAGATCAGCCCAATACATTGAAAAAGTAGCCAGACTATATAGAAAAGCTTTTGATGCATATTATGATGGTGATTATACCAGAGAAAAGGCAAAAAAATGGAAAGATGCCTTGAGTAGAGTATATAACAGAGGTTTTAGCACTGGATTTTATTTTAACATACCGACTGCGTTAGATATTAGCCGCAAAACCAGTGGAAATGTTGCAAAAAGAAGAAAATTAGAAGTCGGCAGTGTTGTTACATATTATCGCCGTAAACAAGTAGCAAAACTTCGACTCTATCGGGGTAAATTCAAGATAGGGGATGTCATTTATATTGAAGGCGGCGACATGGGAACGTTTTACAAACATAAATTTTCAGACATCTATCATAAGAATAAAATGATTCAAGAAACGCCCGACATCGCCCAATTAAGTAAAGATTATCTCATTACAATTAAAGTAGATCAGCCGGTAAATAAATCTGATCGCGTCTTTATGTATATAGAGAAATAAAAAAAGTTCAATGAAGATAAAGAAATAAAAACTCATAATGTCTCATTAAAATTATACAAAGTGAGAAAAAATGACATACAATTTCAATGCAGAAAAAATGACTAAAATAATAAAAGATCTATCACATTTCCGCCGATATGTAGGGGAAGAGGACGAGGTTAAAGCTATTAGGTATTGTAAAGACCTTTATGATGAAATAGATGTTGATCTAAAAGAAGAACCATTTGAATGTGTACGGGGATGGGTTGGATGGATTCAACAAGCGATTTTCGCATTTGTGTCTGGTATGATCGGATTGATGATATACTTGCTTTTGACACATCCATGGATGAATTTAATAATAATACTCGTTCTTGTGGGTATTGCAGGCGCCATTACTCCGGGTCTAATGGGTACAGGGGGATTGAAAATGATCGGTAACAAATACACCTCGAAAAATCTTATAGGTACAATTCCACCAAAAAATGAAGCAAAACCAAAACAATATATTATTATATCAGGACATCATGATTCAAAAAGCCAAGTATTTAGCACAGTATTCCGTGCATTGAGTTACATCCTTATGGCCATTGGCGCAGTATTCCTTTTGCTTTCGACATTAATTGCGAGCATTTTAGATATAATAGGTTCAACACCGCGATGGTTACAAATTTTTGGCTTAGTTTTTGCGATAATATCTTTATGTGGGACAATTCCGTTATCGTTGAATTTTACAGGGAACAAATCACCAGGCGCTTTAGATAATGCGTCGTCAATCGCAGTCATTTATGAGGTAGCACGATTCATTAAAGAACAAGGTGGGCTTGAGAATACAGAATTAGTTGTAGCAATCTTTGGTGCTGAAGAAGTAGCTATGTGGGGTGCGAGAGCATTCTGTAAAGCACATAAGGAAGACTATCCGCCTGAAGATGCTGTAAATATTAATATTGATATGGTAGGATATAAGGATGCACCAGTGGAGATTATGCAGCATTATGGGTTACCTGTTAAGAAACCAGTCTCAGAATTCATGAGTGCACTTGCCTTTAAAGTAGCAGAAGAGCAAAATGTCAAATTAAAAGGATATTGGATGCCAATGGGTGCTTCAACTGATGGTTTTGTTTTACGAGATAATGGTTATGATGGCTGTGAATTTAATGTTATTGAGGCGGCTATGAATACACATCAAAGCACAGATGATATTAATAAATGGGATGCAAGTATGGGCGTTGATAATTGTAGAGTAATTATGGGAATGATTGACAAATTAAGCGTTCATGGGATCCATCAAAAATAAATCTAATAAAATACAAGCGTTATATCTATATATTCTCTCTATATTTTTACCTTATATACATATTTGCGTGAAACTACTATTTCACGAAAATAAATAAATACATAACTAATTTATTTTTAAAAAATTAAGAGTTTTGAAGATGAACGAACATAAGAATCCTAAAATTATTTGTAGCCAATGTCATGACGTTATATCCGAAACTAAGGATGGAGATTGCCCTAAATGTGGTGGAAAACCTAATGTAATCTATGATTTCAGAAATAGCGATGAATATCTTATTAGAGAAGTCCCTAAAGTGTTAGAACAGAGAAAGATCAACAAACTCAACGGGCTGGTTCACGGATTGGACTCATTAGTTATAAACACCGAAATTGACCTACATCAATCTGCTGTTACAGAACTATGTGAAACCACAGGTTCTATTTGGTATTTAGATTCGATAAATCAGGATTTTCATCTATCAATGCTACAGACAAATGAAAAAAATCCGAAGTTAGACTATTCTCCTAAAATTTTAATACAATCCCGGTTGAGACCACAAAATCCTTTCTATGGATTTAATTTAAATAAAAAAACCCGCGATTTACCAAACACACGAATTGAGACGTTCAATTTTCGCTGCAGTAATCTGGATAAATATTTTGAAATTCAGAATGAACGCGGAATTACATTTATGACAGAAAATATTCAAGAATATGACAATTTTTCATATATTCAGACTGCTCCTTCGCATTATATAGGGTGCTCTTATGGATTTATTCAATGGCATGGTAAAGAAGGAGATTATAGTTTAAATAACGCCAACACACATCGACCAGATTACAAAAAACCAAATAAGAACTATCTTGACAATATTAAATATGTGGATCATACTGCTACACGAATAAGGGCACGTGATCGGGATGCGGGTATTCTTGAGTTTTTGGAATTGACCAATTATACATTTGATTTCGCCATTTATGCTCTCGACCTAAACTCTATTACAAGTGTCGCCCGTTATTCGCCAGATGATTTCGCTATGGTTTTTACCTCAGGGATAACGCCGTTTATTGGTTCTGAAAGTACAGGTCCGACCGAACGATACACATTTAATTATGGAACGCGGGTACATCATATTGCCTTTCATACGGAAGAAATCACCGAAACATATTCTAAGTTAAAAGAAGACGGAATGGAATTTCTTATTGAATTACTTGGTGGGGAAAATGATGGATTACATCAGACATTCACCAAACAATCTCCAAACACTATGACAGTTAATGAATATATTCATAGATATGGCGATTTCAAAGGTTTTTTCACAAGAAGTAATGTCAGAGATTTAACTAAATCCACCTACAAACAATAAATGAACAAGTTTGATCAAAAATTCGTCAGCTGGAGAATATATTTTATT
>WJKO01000204.1 GCA_014729055.1 Promethearchaeota archaeon
AGCCAAAGATTACGAGCAAACAAGATGAAATTCATAAAAGAGCATATATCCCCGATGATGCTTTTGATCTGGCTAATAATTACCCCGATTTTAATTTTTATTCCATATCAAATATATACACAAGGTGCACCAGAAAACAATGATAATGAAGAAGGATTCGGTATATGGACGTATGGTAAACCGTTAGACCCAGAATACTCAAGCTATATCGACAATGACACATTAGATATTTTGAGTGCAGCAAATGTATATTTTGTTTTTAGAGTTAGAAGAACTAAAATCGATGATCTCGTAATAGGAAATATTACACGTTTGCGGGATCATGGCATTGACGTGCATATTTGGATAAATCCAACAACAGAAGGAGATAAATTTATCAATGTGTGGACCTTTGAAAATGTTATTGCGGATATGGAATATTGTCTGGAGTATCTCAATAACGAGAGTTTAATTGGAAATCCTATTACGAAAGTTGTTTACGATATGGAGCCAATCACTGGACAGACATTTCCGTTTTATAATTTTGATAGAGAATATATTAGTAAATTACGAGAGTTTTACGAGATTCAGAGTTTGTTCAATGAGTTCAATCAATGGATTCGAGATACATATGGTTTGGACATCAGAATTTGCTCAGATTTATATCAAGGGTTCGATTTTAAAGATGGAGATGATGATATGACTGCTGTATGTGGTCTATTGAATGATTACCATCCATCCACCACGATGAGTTATATGATATACAGGCGAGACAACTTGGAATTGAATTACATTCTAGATACATGTAGATATTTAAATGACGGAGATACATTTATTTTAAACTCATGGAAAGAAGAAGGTTTCATGTGTTGGGAGGATCTTAATTGTGCGATAAAAGAGAGTAGATTGGTATTAGGGTATCCAAAAAAAAATTTTAACCTCGAAATCTGGTGTTTATATTATTTTCTTAAATCTTATGGTGTTGATGGGCTCATTGAATATACAAATGCAATATCCAATGATTGGACAACTTGGGATGATATTTCCGTTATCTATCAATGGTGGTTTTCTCCATGGAGTGATTTAATTTTCACAAGCGTTTCTATATTTGATTGGTATGGACCATTGATTCGTGCGCTATATTTTCTATTTACGATAAATACATAGAATCTGTACAATAGTTAAAAGAATATATCGACAAGCCCTAATATTGGTATCATTTGCACGTTTTTTCTGTATTTCTTTTCATATTTTATTTCGTCCATTAATCGCTTTAATACAAATAAGGTTAATGAGGATTTTATCGAATCAATGGGGTTTTTTTGATATATTTTATATTTCTTCCGTGTGAAATAGACCTCAACGAATTTATTTACTACCAGCTGCTCCCAAAGATTTACCATTTTAATAGTTTGTGGTACCGTTTCTATTTTTTTAGCATCTTTATCCATTATCTTGTCCATGATCAGTTTATAATCTAACTTAATGCCATTTGATTGTGTATTCCTTAAGACATATGATAAGATTAACTGTATAAATTGGCCGCATTGATCTTTTATTAGATTTTTATGATACAATATTATGAGGAAATTCTGAATCTCGTTCGGCAACTGTTGTGAATTAAAACCATCGGGGATATCAATAGATGATTGATTATTTGTTTCTTCAGTATATTTGCTGAGATAATTAAATAATATATTATATTTTATATAACTAAACGCTCTTATTATTCCAGCAATATCTTCCAATATTAAATATTTTTTATCTTTATTTTTAGCAGAATACTCTGGGTTTCCTTCAAAGTCTAGGAAAACAGGATTTCGAGCATTATTATCGTGTATTACTAATTGACCAAGATGGAGATCTTGATGTATTTTTTGTTTAGGGAACATTAGAAGATTTTGGATGATCGCGTTTTTGCTTTTATTCAATTTTTTATTTAATACATCAGGTATTTCGGTAATATCAAATTCTTGCTTAAGAGAGGAAATGATTTCATTGTAGATTTCAATAATTTCGTCTTCATGACATTCATCATATGAAAAATCCATAATATCCGTATCTAAGTTAGTTCTTAATGCCTTATGAAGATCATAGCATGTGTTTCCGACAATTTCACAATAGTTCATGCTACCCGCACATTCATCAAGCAATATTTTTTCCATTTCTTCTTTTTGAATTTGATCAAGATCTTGGTCTTTATTAATAACTCGATTTAATTCAGACCAAAAGATATAACCAACATCACTTTCTGAATCAATGTATTCTAGAAAAAGGATTTTAATTGAATTTTTTTCTTCGGTTTGTATTTCTATGTCGCAAAATATCTTAGGAATATGTAAAAAATCAATTTGTTGCAAGTGATTTAAAATTGCAATTTCAATATTAGGCACAATTTTTTTATAAATTTTGCATACTGCGCAATTTTTACTTCTGGAACTCATTTTCAAGACAACGTTAGTTGTGTCACCTGAACCCAATACTTCTATATTAAATTGCTCTTCCATTACTATTTTCTTAATATATTCAAGACTAAAATACTCATTAAGATTAGTCAAGTTGCTATTTTCAGCATCGAAAAATAAATATTTCCAAAATTCTTGGTGATACTCTGCGGGAGCAACATAAAAAATTTCAGTTTTTGACTTATTTAATATCTTCACGGACCAATCTACTTTGTCTTGCTCATCATTTCTTTTTTGAGAAATTTGACTGCGAATAATCAACGGAAAGAAATAACTAATTTTATGATTAATGATGA
>WJKO01000205.1 GCA_014729055.1 Promethearchaeota archaeon
ATGATGCGGGAAGAGCCGTCTGAATCAGTCTTTTAAATTTTTAAATGAAAAAATAACAAATTTCAAATTTTCAAGAAAATTCTATCATTAGATATTAGTTTTATTCATCTATAAAAATCATTTTTATATAAGATTATATACTTGTTTTTCCATTGTAACCTAAATCGATGTATAGAACAAACAGGTTAACATAAATTCACAAATCTATAATAATTATATCAAAAATATACATTATATTAATTCTATAATAAATCAAAATCTGCTTGAATTGAAGTATAAGTTAATTCCAATAACTAACTTCAGTATAATTCTATTTAGTTAATATTATATTAATAAGATATTATATATATAGAAATTAGAAAATAGTAGTAGAGTATATTTTTATTAAACAATATAATTATAAACCTTTAGATATTATTTTTGTTTTTTTTTACAATGGAAATTATGGTCTAAGTCTATGAAAAATATAAGATCATGAAAAATACAAAATTTTACAGTGGAAATATTCTGATTTCTGAACTTTTATTCAATTAGTCTTTCATAAAATATGTCCTGAATAGTGTTCTTTAAGTCAAAATTATCGATAATTACATCCTGTAATTGATTTAATATTTCTGGTGTCAATTTGTTTCTAATTTTATGACCTATTTCGTCAACCTCTAAATTTTCTTTATCTTTGCTTATTTCTTCAATTTTGTCTCTTAATAGGATCCGTTTTTCCTCAGGTAAGTTTCTTAGAGCAGTAAGAAATATGGAATATATCTTATCGATATCATTATCTTTTAAATTAATTTCATTAAGAATTCCAAGCAAACTATCTATATTGCTTAATATCTCTGGTGTCATATTAATAAGTTTATGAAGTCTTATTTAAACTCCAAGTTTATGCTAAAAACAGCGTAACGCTATGTTTCAGATCCCTTCTCCTTACAAAATAGTTATAAAAATTAAAAAAATATAAAAAAGAAAAAATCCTTTAGGATTATTCCTCTTTAATTTTAAAGAAAACTACAGGACGACCTCTACTATTTACTTGTCTAGAAAACTTTTTTACCATATTTCTTTCTATTAGATCAGATAAATTATCATATATTGTAGTTCGGGGAATTTTTAATAAACTAACTATTTCATTACGATTCATGGCACCATTTTCTTCCAAACAATCAATCAAATCTTTTTGTAGTGGTCTCAATTCTTTGCTTTCCATTTTAACTTCACCAATTTTGATTTTTTTTACTCCGCAAATTAGGATCTAGAAGATCATATTTTTACAGTTTTGTTATTACTAGCTACCTGAGTGCATACTTGTAGCTTACTATTAGCTTAGTTATGCAATTATTTAAATATGACTATCGACATAATTAACTTAGCAATAAAAAATGGTATTGAGAGAATTCATGAAAAATGTCGAGAAATCTGAACTACAAAAAACCTCAACGAATTCTGATCTTCATTGCTTTAAAACACAGAATGTAATTAATAGTCAATATATTCGACGAAACCAATTATTCCGAGAATTATATCGACAAAAAAAACCATTTGATGGAAATTTTAACTATATTTATAATCAAAAAAAGTCGGTTAATAATACATTAATAAATCAGAAATTTGCTAGGCAATACCAAAAAGAAACAGTAATTAAATTCTTGCGTCGGCATTACATTTCAAAGAGGATCCAAGAATTAACACAAGATTAAGCAAATTTAAAGAGAAACATTATATCAAGAGTTGGTTAAATAATGGCTGGTAGAAAAAAAAATTATCAACGAGTAGTCATCAACCTACCCCCTAAGACAGCTGCAACTCTTGAATATCTGATTAAAATTGCCCAAGTAGCAAGAACAAAATCTGATCTCGTTGTCCAAATGCTAAACGAGTATATTGATAAAAGAAGAGATACATTAAATGATTCAAAATCTTGGAGGGCAATGATAGAAAGTTTTGATACAATAAAGAAGGATAAAGTAGAGAATATACTCGAAAAGTATCTACCTGACTATGAATCAGACGATATTGAAGAAGAAGATGAATAAAAAAAAAATTCTCTGTTAATATATATTTATTTCATCAATTTATGACGCTGATTCTTGGTTTTTTCTTAGCTCTGCCGTATGGAGGTGGGATAATAAATGCCAAACCCATTAATAGAAAGCCAATTGTTTCAACACCTTCGAAAATTATAACGACGTCCGAACTCGGTACAAATGCACGGAGAATATTTGATGTCAGTAATATATAATATCCTATCATTATTAATAGACTGTTCAATTGCGGTAACCGCTTTGTCTTACGTAAACTACTGAACGTTATGATCCCAATAATCATTAATGGAAGCATAATCAAAGGTCCCAAAGCTTTTAAAATTGTGTAATTCGGTGATATTAACGTTAGTAACGAGAAAATAACCAAAAAACCGATATCAACGCCCAGCTCAATCTTTTTCCCGATATTCTCAAGCTCTTCTGGAGAAACATTAATTCCCTTCCGATCAACGTATTTACCGCTCCATACTTTCGAATAGATTTTTATGAAGAAGAAAAATGTCGGAGCCACTGTAAGAACCATAAGTATCCATCGCACCTTTAAAATCGGTAAATATCTTATCTCATTCTCTAAAACGCTAAGATTGCCCTCAGATAAATCGGCAATATAGAGTTCGTATATTTTTGAAATAGTCATAATTAAAAATTGCCAGGCAAATAGGTGTTTAGCGTCAGTAACGTAGTGTTTTTCCTGCAAATAAAACAATCGAAAGATATATACCGCATTAAAGGCGCAAACAAAGATTTTTAGAAGTGCGACAATAAACATTTTCCAAGGAATCATTGTACTTGAAACGTTTCCTATATCTCCATAAAACATAAGCAAGATTGGAACAAGGATGAATAAAGAGCATATAGGGCTAAGAATAGCCGTTACTTTTCTATCATATACTTCCATTGTAATCACTTTCTTTGTTTTCATTTTTTTTAATATCCGCTTTTTCTTCATCCCAATCTATTTAAATTAAGCGATTTTTCAATTTTGAATACAGATAAATATTTAATTTTCAGACTGTTTCATTAAAATAAGAAAAAGATAACAATATGGATGAATGCAATATGGTTGATTATAAAGAATTAGGGCTAGTTAATTCTAAAGCTATGTTTAAAAAAGCATTGAAAGGCGGATATGCAATACCAGGATATAATTTTAATAATATGGAACAATTACAAGCTATTATTCAAGCATGTGTGGAAACTGAATCACCCGTTATCCTTCAAGTATCAAAAGGTGCTCGAAAATATGCCAACCAGACAATACTAAGATATATGGCTGAGGGTGCAGTACAATATGCTAAGGAATTAGGTAAAGAGATTCCAATAGTATTACATCTAGATCATGGTGATAGCTATGAATTGTGTAAATCTTGTATAGATATGGGGTTTTCTTCAGTTATGTATGATGGTTCTAGTCTAACTTATGATAAGAATATACAGATATCAAAGCGCGTTGTGGAATATGCTCATAAACATGATGTATCCGTTGAATGTGAACTTGGTGTTCTAGCTGGAATAGAAGAACACGTGAAAGCAGAGAAGTCCACTTATACACAACCCGAAGAAGTAGTGGATTTCTCAAGTCGAACCGGATGCGATAGCCTCGCAATTTCAATAGGTACTTCACATGGAGCCAATAAATTTAAGCCAGAGCAATGTGAACGAAATGAGGAAGGACGTTTGGTTCCACCTCCACTAAGATTTGATATATTAGAAGAAATTCAAAAGAAATTACCCGGTTTTCCAATTGTACTACATGGATCCTCATCAGTGCCAAAAGAATTCGTTGACATCATTAATGCAAATGGTGGGGGACTTAAAGATGCAGTTGGCATTCCTGAAGATCAGCTACGAAAAGCAGCATCAATGAATGTATGTAAAATAAACATTGACTCTGATGGAAGGTTAGCTGTCACCGCGATGATAAGAAAGACGTTAGCTGAAAAGCCAGCAGTATTTGATCCGAGAAAATATTTAGGTCCTGCGAGAGAAGCACTCGCAAAAATGTACGCACGAAAAAATAGAGAAGTACTCGGATCTGCAAATAAAGCGTTTTAGATGCTTTTCTAAATAAAGTATTTTTTCATTTTCTTCTTTCAAAAATAAACAATAGCTATTTTATTTTTCTCCACTTACTGTTATCTATTATTAAGTGAAAAAATCATGTTCATATATCAAACACTCAAAGAAACCCGGAAATTTTCTAGAAAATATTACGCAATTATACTTATTCTCACTTTTTCCTTACCATTAATAACTCTATTATCTCGCGATTTATCTGAATCGCAAATTCTTCGCGCGCGTATGGAACCCGCCTCTCAAAAATTAATTAATGAGATTAAAAATTCAAGATCCAGTATAGGATTACATAATGAATATATAAAGGATAAAGCGTTTATCGAATCCATAAAATCAACAAATAATTACGATTTATCATACGACATTACGTCGAAATTAGGTGTTTTACTTCAAGAGGAACTAGATTATATTGAAAAAATAAAGCAATTTGACACACAAGAAGATGTCAAATTAATTATTATGTTTAATGAAAAAACAGACCAAGACACGCGATTCAAAACAATGAGGGATCTTAGATGGGATGCAAAGATAAAGAAAGTATATAATATAATACCTGCTATTTCATTTAGCACACAATATAGTGATCTAATTGAAAAAATAAGCGAGATACAGCAAAATGCTGATATCTATAAAGTATTTCTTGATGAAAAAATTCAAATAAACGATAATTCTCTATTAGATTCAATTGAAACCTCAGCAATAACAATTAATAATTGGTGGTTAGATCAGATTGGAGCATCGAATTTAGAGTATGATGGTTCAGGGGTCACGATTGCCATTTTAGACACGGGAATTTCACAAATTCATGCAGATTTCTCCGGTCGCGTTAATCACGAGAGTTTTACTTCAGATGAATTAAGTTATGTAGATTATAATGGTCACGGGACCCATTGTGCTGGTATTGCCGCTGGAAGTGGTATTTCATCTGGTGCTGAATACAGAGGTGTAGCCCCAAATGCAAACTTATATAATGTAAAAGTAGCCAATACTTCAGGGAGCATAGAAGTATCTGATGTTGTTAGTGCAGTTGAATTTTGCACCGAAAATGATATTGATGTTATGTCAATGAGTTTTGGTTTTCCATATCCTGAAGTATACAACCCAGAAACGGCAGCTATAAAAAGTGCCAGTGAACAAGGCATCGTTGCAGTCTCATCAGCGGGTAATTCTGGTCCGTTATATTATACCGGGGGGACTCCAGGGGCGGGTATATCCTCAATCTCCGTTGGTGCTACAGATATTTTCAAAAATATAACTAGTTTTAGTTCTCTTGGTCCTAATTTTCAAGGGCATATTATCCCCGATGTGTTAGCACCAGGTTCAAATATTATATCATCTGAACAGCCAAATTCAATTTTATCTAATTATAATAGATATACTAACAGTTACATCTCTGGATCCGAATTTCAATCAGACTATATTCCCTTATCAGGTACGAGTATGTCATGCCCAATGGTAGCGGGTGCGGTTGCAATATTATTGGATGCATATCCAGAGCTGACTCCGGAAGGGGTTCGTATAGCTCTCTATAAAGGAGCTTATCCTCCAAACGGGCGAATTGACAATCGGGAACTTGGTAATAATGGAATTGGAGCAGGTATTATTAATGTAACCGCATCCTTAGAATATTTATCGAATCAAGCAGCCCCATATGAATTGATAAGTTCATTGCCCAGCAAATTACCCATCGCTCCTTATGATTTACTAAAATATCCTGGGGATGCTAAACATTTGAATATTTCAATCTTATCAAGTTTAAATACCAGTCAGAATATCGATATAACGTTACCAGAGGTTGAAGGATTAGAAATTACATCAGATAAAACTACATTAGCCTTTTCGAATCATAGTATCGAATTTTTAGATATAGGCATAAAAATATTAGAAAACTCGACAATAGGGTTAAAATCTGGTTTAATTTATATCAACAAGAGTGGTTCAGACGCAATCTATGATACAATTAATGTAACGGTTGATGTCGCCTATCCAAAGGGAAGGATTTACTTTGATAGTTTTCATGGATTGAATGATTTCTTTCCGAGCTGGTCGACTGGTTACATGCAGATAGATATATATGATGCCATGAAGTCGATGTTGGAATCTGGCTACAAATTAGATTATTCTATGGCTAATTGGAGCTATGAATATAATCAATGGACTGATGCAGAATTGATTACCCCAGATAAAATATCTCTTGCTGATATTGTGGTATTGCAAACCCCAGTTATTCCTTATTCCGATTATGAAATCGAGATTTTAAGCGATTATATCAACTCTGGTGGATCCATACTTGTATTAGGTACAAGATACCAAGCACTGACTAGAACCTCGCTGAATTCTTTACTAAATCAGATCGGATGCGGAATAGAAATTAACCAAGAGAATATCTTTGATTATCATGATATTGGTCTTGGATTACAATTTAATAGTTATATAGTAGATGATCTTAACGATTCATCATCATTGTTTACCGCGGACAACCAATTTGCATTTTGGTTTGGTTCTACCCTGGATGTTGAGTCAGATGCAGATACATACGATTTAGCGAATTTGCAGGAAAAAATTATAGTAGGAGGATATGACGGAGAAAAAAGTGGACGGGGAAATTTAGTCGTATGGTCCGATTACCATTGGCTGCGAAACGATGTTTTCACACAAAATAATTTGGAATCTAACCATACAGAGATATTAAATAATCTATTAACTTTTCTGCATACGAACGACGATGATTACGCAATTGGAGTAAATTTAAACACAACGGTCTCTAATTCTGGTTACGTAAATCTAAATATGTCCGTCGTAAATCCAAACGACGATCAACCCATTACGACTCTTTTACCAGGTGATTCGATTAATGTAACGCTAACTGATCCGCTGAAAACTTCATCACCAATTGAAATTGTTAATTCTGGTAATGGAATTTACACTAATAATAGTTTCTATCTGAATAGTTATTATTCAGAGCCATATACAATCAGCATAAATATAACTGGTGAGCTGGGCTTAATCCAGAGACAATACCTTGTTTATAAATTTGATCCAAATCAAATGGTAGAAATAACGGATCCAACTATGGATAAAGATAAAATTAACAGAAACATTGGAAATTCCGTTGATATAGAATACTCTGGTAATATGATTGGATTAGATGTAGATTTGTACGCATCATTAACACCCAACACAATCTTCAATGTTAAGAACTCGACTGATTATTCCTTTGGATTAAGTGGACTGGGATCATCCTATTCTAATACTTATTCAATTACGGGAAATGAGGACAATAGCGGATATTTCGTTTTTTATGCTATTGGAAATAATACTGGAGCCAATCTGATCAATTTTAAAGTGGAGCGAGATTTATTTGAAGTGACAAATCATGATCCCGAAATTGACGAATTAAATTCTTATATAGGGGATATTCCTTTTAATCAAACCCAAGATGAGACATATATTTATGCAGTTCAAGCTAAAGGTGGTATGAATAAAGAATTTATTGTAGAAACGCAAGAAAAAGTATTGTATGAAGATGAGGTTCAAGATTTGAATGTAATAGTAACATATCTGACCGCTGCAACGGCCAATGGGGTACTATATCCGATGTTATCTGATACAATACCATTTAAGAGTCTAAGTTACTCTGAATCTCAGGAATTATTTCAAGGGTCATTCTATATTCCAAAAGAATTAGTATTTACGGGTACTTTCGGTTCTTTGACCAAATCTCAAGAATATGTACAAGGAGAACCGTATTATTCTCTTATATGGCTGACAGTGAGAGATTCAGAGGGTGGTTGGACCGATTATTTATTTCTTTTAATCATCGAAATCCCTGTTGATATTGGCGATTACTGGCCAATTATTTTGACATCTATTGGAATTCTTGCATTAATAATAGTATTATATTACGTATCGAAAAGAAGGCAAGGATCCTATCTGGAATCTGCTGATGATTATGACCATTATGCATCTAGCACTGGAGGGGAAGATTTTCGAGAGTTTGATGATAGTTCGTCTGAGCAAAATTTCAAATATTGCATGTTTTGTGGGAAAAAAATTAATATCAATAGCACTCAATGTCCTTATTGTGGACAAGATTTTCTTCCTTAATTTCTTATATATTTATAACGAGGATTCAGTATAAATGCCGTTAAAACCAAGTGGATTAAGTAAAATAAAATTCTTACATATAGCTAAAATCGATGGGGAAGATCTATACGATTGGACACAAGATAATAAACCTATATCCGCCTATAAACTCGACATACTAGCAGTAAAATCGATTGTTAAAGCTTCTGATATATATTATCAGATAAATCGCCGTGATCTCAAAATTTGCTTCATAATGAAAGAAGAAATACTGTTTATCATTGGTGCAGATGAAAAGATACAATTTCAGCTGTTAGAGGCAATTGTTGATGATATATGTGATCAATTTTTTGAATATTATGGCGATATGGTAATGAAATTCAGTGGTGGATTATCTGATGCATTCAATGGATTCTCGGACAATATCATAAATATTATTCAGAAAATAAAGAAAAAAGTTACTTATGTAAGAGCCTATTGTAAGGTATGTAAGGGACATTTAGAAATTTGCGTAAAGAACTCGTTTGTTGACGATGCAAGTGATTACCCCGTATCAATGGTATATATTCATGAAGGACACGGTTTATTAATATATATTGATGCATCGTATAGAGTTCGCGGAGCAGAAATCGTAAAAACGACTGGATGAAAACTCATTGCCATTAAAATCTTTAATTTTAGTTAATTTATTTTATTCGTTTATTTCTTTTGTTATTTTTTTTTAATTTAAGAAAAGAGTTTATCTCTATGAAATTGAAGACAAAATTTGTCTTACCTAGAAAAAATACTTTTTTTTCTATCACTTATTCAAATTTTCAATAATAATATTTTCACAATTTCAACTAAAGTCTATCTTTTACACCGATTACTACAAAAACTTTAAATATTCAATAATACAAACGATAAATAAGGCATTATGAAAATAATGTTTTAAATTTATCTTGCGGAGGATAAAAAAAATGGCAAAGAAAACGAAAAGAAAATCTTATATTGCTAAAGCACCGATTAGACGATTAATGAAAACAGAGGGTGCTGGACTCGTTGCAGAAGATGCTGTGAAGACATTGATAAAACAACTTAATAAAGTCGCTAAGGATGTAACAAAACAAGCTATTAAACTTGTTAAAGCAGACAAACGGAAAAGAATTACTGGCAATGATATACTTGCAGCGACAAGATTATAAGATTTTCTAATACTGAACAACAAGTAGTACGAAATACAAAATATTAATAATCCTTTTTTATTTTTTTAAGAGAATTCCTCCCTTCTGAACAATTCAACAAAAGAATTGCAGACAACCAAAAGATTTATATTTATATTTTAGTCGAATAAAAGAATTTACAGCCAATTCATAAACTAAATGAAAAAACGATCATTTCTGAAATGTAAATACATCTAAAAATTGAACATTGTTCATTTTTAAGTAACCTTTTTAATCACAAAGTATTGGTAATATTAAAAGGAATTGTAATAACTTTCATAAATTTTTTATGATTTTCAATTTCTTTTAATTTGGTGTATTTAATGAGTATGTTGAATGAAAAAAACCTAGCAAAATTGAAAGCTTTAAATAATAAACGTGTAATTGAGATAGTAAAAGAATATATCGATTTGCTGAAACCTAGTAATGTATATATTATCACAGACGAGCAAAAAGACATTAATTTTATACGAGAGATGGCAATAGAGAAAGGAGAGGAAACTAAGTTAAAAATGGAAGGTCATACCGTCCACTACGACAGCTACTATGATCAAGCCCGAGATAAAGGAAATACTCGGATACTTATAACAAAAGACCAAAAAATGAGCAAGAGACTTAATACTAAAGAACGAGAGGAAGGATTAAAAGAGATACTCGGGTTTATGGATGGTGCAATGAAAGGTAAAGATATGATCGTTAGATTCTTTTCCTTGGGACCAAAAAACTCAATATTTTCGAAGCCAGCTATGCAGATCACGGATTCGTACTATGTAGCACATAGTGAGGATCTTCTTTATCGAATGGGTTATGAAGAATTCAAGAAACTAGAAGGATCAGAAGATTTTTACTTGCTTGTTCATTCTGCGGGTGAATTAATTGATAATGTCACCAAGAATATTGATAAAAGACGAATCTACGTTGATCTAATGGGAAATCGAGTGTTGAGTGTAAATAATCAGTATGCAGGTAATTCACTAGGATTAAAGAAGTTAGCACTAAGACTTGCCATCTATCAAGCAAATAATGAGGACTGGCTAACAGAACATATGTTTGTCATGGGTGTCCATCCACCAAATAAGGATCGAGTAACATATATTACTGGAGCCTATCCAAGTGCTTGCGGAAAAACGTCAACAGCAATGATACCTGGACAATCAATTGTAGGAGATGATATTGCATATCTCAGAATTATCGATAATGAATGTCGGGCAGTGAATATTGAATCTGGAGTTTTCGGGATAATCCGAAATGTTAATGCAGAAGACGATCCCGTTATATTTAAGACACTTAAAACTGAACGAGAATTAATTTATTCGAATGTACTAATCAATAACGGGATTCCTTATTGGATGGGAATGGGTGAGGAAATACCAAAAGAAGGACGAAATCAATCTGGATATAAATGGTTCTTGGGAAAAACAGATGAAAATGGGAAGGAAATTACACCATCTCATCCAAATGCAAGATATACTGTCAGAATAAGTGATTTGGAAAATGCAGACTTAGAAAATTTGAATAACCCAGAAGGTGTATCAGTTAAGGGAATCTTTTATGGCGGAAGAGATTCTGATACAAATGTACCGATATATCAAAGTTTAAATTGGGAACACGGGATATTTATAGGAGCTACGATAGAATCTGAAACTACAAGCGCTATCTTAGGTAAGGCTGGTGTCAGAAAAAGTAGTCCAATGGCTAATATGGACTTCATTGTCGTGCCACTTGCTAAATATTTTGACAATCATAAGAAATTTGGAGAGAGACTTGGGGATAATGCACCCTTGGTCTTCGCTACCAATTATTTCCTAAAAATTGATGATGAGTATACGAATAAAAAGGTGGATAAAAAAGTCTGGGTAATGTGGGCAGAAGGTAGAATGCATCATGAGTACGATGCAATAGAAACTCCAGTAGGTTATATACCTAAACATGAAGATCTGGACGCCCTTTTCCAAGAAATATTCAATAGGGAATATTCTTTAGACGACTATATTGCACAGTTTTCATTAAGAGTAGATAAATTGTTAGAAAAACTCGAACGGATGGAAAAAATGTTTAAAGAAGAGAAGGTTAGTCAATTCCTGTTTGATATACTTTATGAACAGAGAGAAAACCTAGAAAATATAAAGAAAAAATATGGTAGAAGTGTAATATCTCCTTTAAAATTCGTATAAACGAATTATATCTGTACCTTTATTTTTTTTTAAAAATTTCATCCATTTTTTTTAGATCTTCAGGATCCATGTTTTTCATGGCTTCTTGCTGTTGTTTTAATAATTCCACAAAGAAGTCCGCCCTGATTACTTGATTCAATACGGGTAGAGATACGCGCATCCTGACTAATTCTTTATGCATATCTTTTGAATAATCCCTCATTTCTATTCTTTCTGCTTTTGACATAGGACCCTCTCCAACTCCTGGACACTCGAGATCTACGATCTGAAATGTTTTACCATCATATTCAAGAGGATATGTACGACAACTAAGAGGTCTATATTCATATACTAAGCATTCTTTTTTCTCTAAATTAAATAGTGGACACCTTTTTTCATCAATGTCCCCTTTTTCATTAGATTCAGAACCTTCTACATTATTATCTATTTGTCCGAACTTTAATGGGGCTAGAATAGCATCTATGAATCCACTTGGGTTTTTGTATACTTTTAGATAGGGTAAGAAATTCTTAACAACATCATTTTTCGCCCATAATTCTAAATCCCACATTGTGATTGGTATCGGA
>WJKO01000206.1 GCA_014729055.1 Promethearchaeota archaeon
ATAAATATGATTGACAAGATTTACGTAGTTTTTTATGAATAAATCTCGCCTTTATAGAATTCTGTGCTTCGAATAAGGGGGCGTAATATACCTTTAGAATATCTAATCTCTCAAGGATACATTTTAATCTTTTTATGAAGTCATCATAATCTTTTTCTTCCGCAGGAGTCCATGCCGTTTCAGCATAAGCACATAGTCTGGGAAATACGTGAAAATCAAGCGATTGGAAGTCGGGTATATCCTCTGTCCACACGGGAGATTCAATTCCCAGAATTTGAGGATGGTATTTTGATTCTAATTGATTCGGGATGGGATCGAAATTATATGCTTTTTTAATCGGAAGTTTGTAGTACGCATAATTCATATATGTATATGAGTGATTAGAGATAATAGCATAACCTCCTTTTCTTATAAAATCAACAACCTTGTCCTCGGATCCATGCCAAAACTGAAATATCACCTCATTTTTATCTATATTTCTATCTAAGAGTTTATCCGTTGAAAAATCAAACCAACCTATGACCTTCTTCTTATTTTTATTTAGAAATCTGATTATATTTGAAGCAAACTCGACTTGCATTTCATCTAAATCTGCTATATTGTTTTTCTTTCTATATGATGCGCAATCAGAGCAATTTTCCCACCTGTGTTTTGGAAGTTCATCTCCGCCGATATGAATCCATTGTGACTGAAATATATCCATAGTTTCTTTCAAAACTCCATATAAAAAGTCAAATGTTCCCTTTTTACCTGGACAAAATGAATGTCTATTACGAGCTCGTACTTTTGGTACAATTTTTGGTGGTTTTTCACAGCTAAATTCGGGATAAGCAACAAGTGATGCTGTCGCGTGACCTGGCATCTCTATCTCTGGGATGATTTCAATATAATTTTTCTTTGCAAAATCAATAATCTCTCTCAGTTCTTCTTGGCAATAATATCCTCCGTAGAATTGTATATCCTCTAAATTAGGTGTTTCTCTATATTCCTTCGATAGAATTCTTCTTGACCCAACAGCTGATAATTTAGGATATTTTTTGCTATCTATCCGCCATCCTTCATCATCAGATAAATGCCAATGTAAACGATTAAGCTTAAAAAGCCCCATTAAATCAATTATTCTTTTTACAAATTTTTGTCCAAAAAAATGTCTTACTTCATCAAGCATGAATCCTCGCCATGGAAATCGAGGATAATCTGTGATTTGAACACATGGAATGTACCAATCTCTATCTTTAATCTCAATCGAAGACTCAATCCCAATCGGCAATAATTGTCTTATCGTTTGAATACCATAAAACACACCCGGCTTGTCTTTACCAACTAATTTAATTCGTTCCTGAGAGATTTCTAGTATATATCCCTCAGCGGGAACCTCTGAATTATTTTTATCAATCTCTAAACTAATAATATTCTCATTATCCTCTTCTTCAAGAGTTTGAATTGAATTAAGTTTTAATTTAAAACCACTTGGTTTTTCAATTAATTCTTGCAAAAAGGCGGCTGAATCTTTTACTTCATCGTGATAATGAATAAGTGTATCTTCTTTGATAGTGAAACTATCCGATTTTAAAATACAATGCACAGGATAAGGTATTAGGTTATCTAGCTTTTTTTTATTTCTAAAATTCATATCTTAAAATTGAATTATCGAGAATTTATATTTTAAAAGCAAAGTATGAGAAGTGAATAAAAAAAAATTTACGATTTTAGATAAAGAAAAAATAGAAAATATTGGTTTTAGAAACATCGGTGTATTACAGAGGCACCTAATTCCTTGTACTCTCTTCGTGTAACCCACATTTTCTGGAACGTCTTCAATGAAGATAAGATTGAACCACCAATCCATACGGAATACATACGTTCTGGAGGTGCAATAACTTTTACTTCAACGCTTTCTGCAACTTGTTGCTTGATTTCTTTAGTGAGTCTTTCTTTTAAGCCTGGATACATAGTAGATCCACCAGAAAGCACAATATTAGCATACAAGTCACGTCTTAGATCAACGTCGCAGCTTTTAATGGCGTTACAAAGAACGTCATCTAAAGGCTCTAATTCTTTACCGATTACGCTTGGGTTGAAGAAACATTCTGGAGCCAAGAATCGCTCGACACCTACGGTTATGGTTTCACCATCAGGTAACATGTATACTTTCTCATTACCTGAAATTTTCTTACTTAACATAAGTTCTTTTTCAGGATCGAGTGCAACATAGCAAAGTTTTTCTTTGATATCTCTTACGATTTCTTTTTCTGCTGATGTTGTAAAACTGAAACCCTTTTGTCGGAGCAATCTCTGTAAATAGTTGGTGATATCACGTCCTGCAAGATCCAATCTGGCAATTGCGTGTGAAAGTGCGAAACCCTCATATATAGGCACAACGTGGGAAACACCATCTCCGATATCGAGTACACACCCAGTGGTACGCCCAGACGCATAAAGCGAGAGGACTGCTTGCATTGCCACATAAATCGCTGGTGTATTGAACGTCTCGAACATAATCTCTGCCATCTTTTCCCGGTTTGGTCGTGGGTTTAAAGGAGCTTCAGTTAGCAATACTGGATGTTCAGATGGATCAACTCGTAGATC
>WJKO01000207.1 GCA_014729055.1 Promethearchaeota archaeon
ACCGTATATTTTACCGATAGGCGCGTCTTTGTCGTCGGTGCATTTGTAGAAAAGCGTGGTATATTCGGAAAAGCAGAAAATAATTACTTGTATTTTGAAGCAGGATTACAATATATCAAAGAATATAAGTTGGAAATCAGTAAGAAGTTACGAACTGGTTATATTTCTTTCGAACCCCATGGACATATCGAGAACGGTATTATTCATTTCATTAAAATTGATCCTAAGCTAATAAAACCCATCAAGAACGTATTGGAAAATATAAGAGATTTGAAAAGAAAGAGGAAGGATACTGGCATTGTGATTTTGGGCAAAAACCCCAAGACTATTTTTCAGAAACGAATTAAGAAATAAGCTTGTTTTTACTCACAATAGACAACAGACTACTATAGATTACAGACTAGTAGGTATTTTTAGAGATTACAAGACCTACCCCCAATAGTCCAATAAGCAAAGTGGGAAAGATTACGGAAGCCAGCCATGTGTTAAGATTCCCTTGAACCTTAACTGAGATATAATTCTCTAAGATTTTTGGCTGATAGCTAATAATAATTGGATCATAGTCGATTGTTATTTCAAATTGTTTAATTGTTTCTCCTCCTTCTGTTATTAACGCCTTTGAATCCTCAATCCAGGCATATTGATAAACAGAAGTATTCAATCCGCTTGAAACTGAAACCCTTGCCTTTAATGGAACATTGTAAGTATTCCATAGAATTAATATTTCAGTATTATCTGGTTGTCGGAAATTATAGCCGTAAAGGTTCTCTTCTGGTTCAAATAAGCTAAGATCTGTGTCATAAACTATACTCCCGCGTCGTGAAACCGAATTAGAGAGTAAATGGGAAGTTATATTAAAAGCGTACGCTGCAATCTTTGGGGTTTTATCTTCATAAAAAAGACCAAAATATTCTTCAGTATCAAATTTATCTCCACCAGCATCTTGATAACAGTAATATATGAAAATTTCATTCCCTGTCGCTGCACCTATAGTTAATCCTTTCACTACCTTGCTAGCTTGGTCATAAAAAATATCATCCCGATATGTGCCGGCACCTCTACCATTGGTTGGCATGCCATATTCAGTTATAAGAAATTCTTTGCCATTATCTCGAATCCATCCGTGCTCATTTAAAATCTCAAAATATCGTTCAAGCTTCCCGCTGATTAAAAGTTCGCCGATTTTTGAATACGGATGAAATGCTATTCCATCATAATATTGCCAGTTGTTCTCATCCGCAAGAATTGTATTGAAGATATGTTCTAGGAACTCAAACTCATTGGTACCTCCTAATCCCCCGAAATAAATTTTCGCAGTAGGATCGATAGCTTTGATCACTTTAGCTGCTTTAAGCGATATGTTATACAAGAAATAGTCCCAAATCTCAACGCCATATTTTTCTAAAGAATACGCATTATTTGGTTCATTCCATATTTCCCAATAATCGACGTAATTTTTAAAATACGTAACCGTTCTGTTTACATATCTTAACCAGTGATAAATCCCTGAAGGTGGAATATACCAATGAGAATCTGGTCTTGAAAGACCTTTTGCGGTATATTCTTCTTCCAACAACTCGTACAAATACCTTGTATTGCCATAATCGAGAATAGGAAGATATTTTATACCATTTTTTTGGTGATTTTGAATGTATGGTTCAACATATTTATTTTGAACGCCATCGCTTCTATTATATGTGATATAGACCGCCTCATCAGGTGATAGCGTTTCAGTAATATTTATCGTTTGGTTCGTATTGTCAACGACAGAATCGAACAAATTGTTTGTCTTAAGCGTATCATCAGTCCGATATACGTAGACTGTGTTTCCGTCCGATTTATTCACCATATGGTGTCTTAGTGTAACATTATTACTTTGAAATTGATCAGCGGTATACAATTCATCCAGAACGGTAATTCCGTTGAATGAAAATGTTCCGTTATGTAATTCAACCCAGTTCCACGCAAGATCTTTCCTATTAAATTGAATATTATATTGCTGTTCTATATTATCTTCTCCAGAATCTCCATGACATACGCCAAAGGGTTCACCTACATTGTATTCAAATATCGTAGCAGATTCACTCGATGGATTGTATCTTCCTATCCAATTACCTGTATCTTGCTCAATGGCAGACAAGGACCAATTAGAAGAAAATAATGAGTCTATCATTAAGAATATCATTAAGAATATCATTAAGAAATAATAAGCTCTATGGCTTTTCATTATATATCTTCCTCTGTTCTAATATTGGATTTTACGACTTTCTTAGCATCGTTTATTTTTTTAAATGCCTTAAATTCTGACTTAAGAAGATAAATTTGGATCAGAGTAAGTATAATCGGTATTATTGTGAGGATTAAAAACATAATAATGAATTCTCCTAAATCAGAAGAACCAAAGCTCATATCAGCAATTACACTCACAAGATAAGGAATTCCTATCCAAATTAAATCAATAAACCACGATGATCCATGATTTCTATGTAGTCTATTAATACTAATTGTTGATAATGCCAGAAGGGAGGACGAAAATGAGATTCCCACTAGCATGTTGTATGGTAACGTGTGGGCTGGTGTCGCTGTTTCCCAAGGAATAAAAAATACCAAGGGTACTATGAGCCCGAATACAATAATGATGCTTGAAACTTCAATCCATAATATTTTATCTAATTTTCTGGCGTATATGAAATAAATGACGATAAATACAGCAAAAAATATAATTGATGTAATATATACATCGCCGTAGATTAACGCCGCTTGTTTTCGGGATTTTGTTACGGGGATCATATAAATAACGCTAGTAAATGATATAATAAGTGCAAATAGTAAAAAAATATCATTTTTCAGATTTTGAAAAATATATTGGGATTGATCTAATTCTGGTAGAGTTTTCGGCTCTAAGAGTAGATCTTGAAAAAACTGCTTTTTTCTTCTGTATAGATAATTTAAAACAGTTGCAGAAATTGCTATAGACACAGCCACTGAGGGCATAAACATAACCCAACCGATATTCTGCGCAATCGAGGTACTAATCCCTCCTATAATAATAGAACCGCCCATCGATATCCATAAAATTAGATAATCATGAGATTTTTTAACTCTATTATAATTTAGCCGCCCGAATATCTTAATACATAACAAAGCACCATTGGTAAAACAAAATATTAGCATTAGATATAACCAAGCAAAAGGATGAGAATCCAAACCGCCCAACCATTTAATTTCATTAGTCGGTAAATCAGAAATTGAATAATTTGGAACTAAAAAATACGTAATACATAACAATGCTGCAGAACTTATGCTAAGATTTAAAATTAAAGATATTATTTTTTCGTTATTTTTATGTACAATTTTCTGAAAGAAAAAACTTGATACTCCAGTGATTCCCGCAATAACAAAATCCGCATCTTCTAAGAATACACCACATTGTGCAATGAAAGGCCATAATGCGCCCATAAAGCTTGCAAAACACATACCTATTGCAATCAGTGGACTTAGAATTTGAACGACAGATAGATTTTGTTCACTCATGTTGTGAAATTGTTTTATCAATTTTTATATCTTTATAGCAACTTTTTCAACTTATTTAAACAGAGCCCTATTTTGCATAGAAATAAGAAGTGCACCGACCGGGGATCGAACCCGGCTCCATGGGTTGGAAGCCCATGATACTAACCACTATACAATCGGTGCACAGTTGGTTTGTTATCTTTTGTTTAATATTTGTTTCAAAATAAATATTGGCAATTTTTATTCTACTTTAGTAACTTTATCCGAAACACCTGGTTCTTCATGAAGGTTACTTACTTCATTGATTTTATTGTCAAGAGCTCTTACTAATGCAGGCCAGTATTTTAATCCAGGACCAAGCTCATTTTCTGCCGTTTCCATTCCAGATTTCTCCAAAGCGGATAATGCAAATGTTTTTGCTCGCTTAAATGCTTCTTTCGCCTTATTATAATCTTTCAACCTGGAATATGAGACACCTAATCCATTTGCTAATTCGTAGTTTATTTCATTACAAGGTTCCTCAAACGTATCATTTTCATAGATTTCGATTGCGAGAGCATATTCACTTGCTGCTTCTTCGTATTCTTCGCGCATATTATGAATTCTTGCTAGTAACTTGTGAAATTTAATAATTTCTTCTATGGACTCGGCTCCGAGTTTATCTTCAATTTTCTTTAACTTTTCCGTATTTTCTTCCGCAGTTTGATTTTTATCATGTGATAGACACCATTCGGTAAACTCTACAAGGTTACTGAAGTAGTCGTGAGTATTTTCCGTTTTTTCTAATAATGCACACTCAATTCGCTTTTGCAATAAAGCTTCTTTAAAATTACGTCCATTATATGCATCTTCAGCATTCTTATGGTGATCTAAAGCCATAACCTCTGGTTTATCTGTAACCGGCAAGGTTAAGGGCGGAAATTCGGAAAGACTCATTTCTTCTTCAATATCGACTTCAACATCAGGGAATATGTTTGAAAGTTTTATCAGCATCTTCTTAAATACTTTCTGCTGTTTTAAAGGTCGGAAATAATTAAATGTATCACCCATCCTAACCGTGTCTGTGCCAAGCGTTAATGAATCCAATATTGTCCCCCGACCAGCCATTGTAGAGTTATTTTCACAAACCCAGTGTCCAGGTCTATTAATTAAAACAATTGAATTTGGTTTAACTTGGGCTGGATACTGCATACCATAGGTATAATCAGCCACATATCCTAAAGTCGATAGTAATCCGCTTAATTCAAAATCAGTTTTATACTCGCCGAGATGGTTGATAATCGCATTAGGTGTTACTTTTTGAGGAAATTGGCCACCTAAACTACTGATTACGGCTTTCCAATCTGCCTCAAGCCCAATTTGGATATTAGACTGCATTATTTCGTAAAAAACCTTAATCTGCTGAACAAGATCTAAAGATCTTCTTTTATAACGATCAGTTTCCATATTCTCCTTTGGATCTTTTAGATTTCCTTCATAATTCCATAAGGGCCAGTCTTCCTTCCTTTCGTTTAATCTATCTATAATTATCGTAAATACCTTCGTAAGTGTACTCCAATTTAAATCATCATAATCTGCCTCGGTGGTTAATACTGCGGGGGAGATTCGCTCACAAAGAATAAACGATGAGGCAATTTTCCTTAACAGAATATAATCTAAGACAGCAACCCATTGGTGTTCTTTTGCCGGGCAATAATTCACTAATGGATTTGAAGCATCATTATTATTTGTTAATTTAAGCCACTGCACATTAAGCCAGTGTGCGAAAGTCTGGTTTGGAGTTATTTTTAGTTCTTCTGGTTGTAGCGCATTAATGATGGCGGATAAACCACAAGACACGCGTAATTGAGAGTAGATTACAGTCAAGGTTATCTAATTATCTACTTGTTTCAAATACCAAAAAAATCTTACCTAAATTCTAACAATTTTTTATGTTTTATCGAATAAATTTAACTTATACAAGACAAGCTTAATTTAGTTTAGAATTGAAATATCATGTGATTATATGTCACGACAAGTCGTAGTAGAATATGAAGTGTTTAAAGAAATATGCCGATATTCATCTCAATATGCGAGCTTTAAGATTCCGAGACAGAAATGGGTGGAATGTATGGGGTATCTCTTTTGCAAGGTTTTTAAAGATGAAGATAAGGAATACGTAGTCAAAGAGGCCGTAGGAATGGCAAGTGGTAGTGAAATGCGAGTTGAGATTCCACCCGAGGAACTGGCTAAAATTGAAAATATGTTACGGGATCGATCGGGTATGTTTCTTGGAGGATGGTGGCATACACATCCAGGTTTGACCGTTTTTTATTCTGATACTGATATAAAGAATCAAATGTTCTATCAACAGCGAAACGAGGAGGGATTGGGTATCGTATTCGATTTGAACATGATATCGGACAACTTTATTGGATTTAAAATATATCGGAATGACTCTAAGGATGGAAAAACATATCACGAGGTACCTTATCAATTAAAAGGATTTACTGAAGAAAAATTGAAAGATGCTCTCGATTATTTAGGTGGAATAACAGATACGACAATTCATAATTTAAGTGTGAATTATGAGTTTAAAGACGATGATTTGGTAGAATATCAACAAGGAGGAATACCTAAATCCTCTGATCCTGTAGCTGATGCAGATACATATTTTAAGAAAACAAAGGTCAATCAATTTAAAAAACAATTCGATAAAGCAATTGAGAATATCGTTATTGCCGCTAATTTGTATGAACAAGGCAATGAGTATGAAATGGCAATTGATAGTTATTTAGATGCCGCTCGATATTCTATTAAATCGAAAAAGACATATATCGCGGACGCAATGTTCGATATTGCCAGAGATATTATAGATTCAAATCATATTCAAGCCAGAAATTATTACTTGGCTAAAATATTCTATAATGAAGGATTAATCCGAGAGGTAGAAGAAAACTTCACAAAAGCCGCGATGTGTATGGATGAGGCACTCAAATTATATGATCATAAAGAAGATTTCGAGGATGTATATAATGCGGCAATTAAACGTGTAGTCTATTTGGATCGTCTTGGTTCCCCAGATCTTGCCAATGATTCAAGAATTATTGCAAAGAAGGCCTTAGAAAGCATAATTAAAGATGCCAGTAATAATGAGTATTATTCGGATAAAAATTGGAAGCAATTACTAATCGATATAACAGAAGAAATTGAACAATATAATATAAAAAAGAAAAATGAAGGATTAAAAAGAATAGCATGAAGGGAAGCTAAAATATGGAAGAAATTGAAGAGTTAAGAACGAAGATCAATAAAATAGATAAGAGTATCGTTGACTTAATTGAAAAAAGAGCTAAGATTGCAAAAAGTATAGGAGAACTGAAGCAGAAACTAAATTTAGGGATCTATCAACCTGGTAGAGAGAAAGAAGTAATTGATCATATTAAGGAAGAGATTAAATCTATCCCCCCAGAGTCTGTTGAAGCAATCTGGGTAGAGATAATGAGTGCATGTAAGGTGGTTCAAGGCAAAAAATCAAGGGTATGTTTTTTGGGACCAGAAGGCACGTTTACTGAAATAGCAGCAAAAAAATTCTTCCCGAAAGCGGGTTCAATCTTCGTAGCAGTTCCAAATAAAAAAGCTGTGTTTAACAAAGTCGAGGGAAATTATGCAGACTTTGGAATCGTTCCAATCGAAAATAGTTTAGAAGGATCAGTAAGAGAAACATTGGACCTCTTGATTGAATATAATCTGAAAATATACGGTGAAGTAGAAATTAGGATTGTTCATAATCTTATTGCGAAAAAGGACGCAAAGCTATCTGATATAAAGACAATTGTCTCTCATCCTCAAGCACTTGCACAATGTAATCGTTGGTTATTGAGTAATCTACCAAATGCGGAGTTGATTAACACATCTAGTACAGCAAGAGCTGTTGAAATGGTGGCAGAGAATAAGAAAAAAGACATGGCTGCGATTGGGACCAAAGAAGCGGCAAAAATTCATAAGTTAGAATGTATCGCCAGCGGTATTGAAGATAATACCCAAAATTATACAAGATTCTTTGTGATTTCAAAAAACGAAAATATTCCAACAGATAATGATAAAACTACTATGATTTTTGTCACAAAACACGTGCCTGGTGCATTATTCAGTGTAATAAAGATATTTGCCGAATCTGATATTAATTTAATCAAAATAGAATCACGCCCACGAAAAAAGGACCTTTGGGAATATATATTTATAATCGAATTTGAAGGCAATTATAAGGACCTAGAAAAAACACTAAAGAAAGTCGAACAACATACTGTATTCATGAAAATATTGGGTTCTTATCCAAAATCGTCAAAAAGAAAGTTTAAATAAAAATTAAAAAGAACTACATGATTTTTGTTGAAATGACATCATTTAACGTGCCAAAACCTATTCCCGCTATGAAAAACATAATTTCCAAAGACTGACCTAGAAGACCGAAACCAACAGAAACTAATGCACCAATTAAAGCCCCTCGTATCAACGAATTAAGAAAATTATTGCCTTTTATTATTTCTATTTCACCAGCAAGACCGATAATTACTCCCATAATCACCCGATTATACCAAGCAGCAGAAAGATAGAGAATATTATTCGTTACATAACCCGGAATTCTCTGTGATGCTCCTAAAATACAGAAGACGCCTAAGATCATACCCAAAATAGTACTTACAACTAATCTTTTATACTTCATAAATCTATAAGATTTAGTCTTTTATAAAAAACTAATTGAAATAGATTAAAAGTTATGGAGCCAATCTTTGCAAATTTTTTTCAAAATCATTAAGTTCAATTATTCATTCTTACAAGCAAATAATTACGAATCATTTTTTGAGTGGTCTTTAAAATGACATATGAACGATCAGACGGCAGAAAATATGATGAATTAAGAAAAACGAAGATAACGAGAAATTATCTTATGCACCCAGAAGGTAGTGTTTTGATTGAACAAGGCAATACAAAAATCATTATCACGGCTTCAGTAGAACCTAATGTAGCTCGATGGATGCGAGACACAAATAATAGTTGGATTACTTCGGAATATAGTATGCTCCCTAGAGCCACCGATCGAAGAAAAAGAAGACCTCGTAACGGACGTCATACCCCAGGTCGTAGTGTAGAAATACAACGACTCATAGGGCGTTCTTTGAGAGCTGGTTTTAATTTAAAAAATATTGGTGAAATTTCAATTTATGTAGATTGTGATATAATTCAAGCTGATGGAGGCACACGATGTGCTAGTATAACTGGTGGATTTGTGGCCGCATACGATGCTTTGAAATGGGCATATGAGAACCGATATATTAATAGATTTCCTGAATTCAAACAGATTGCAGCAATAAGTGTCGGGATTATCGATGAGCAAGCACTTCTTGATTTGCCCTATGAAGAAGATTCCAAAGTCGACGTAGATATGAATTTCGTAATGAATGAGGATCTTAATATCGTTGAAATACAAGGCACATCTGAGGGGAGAGTATTTTCTCGGGATAAGCTCAGTGAACTTTTAGACTTAGCCGAGAAGGGCATCAAAGAATTAATTGATTATCAAAAAGAGATCTTAAATATTTCTTAAAGGTTCTTAAATATTCCATTAAATCGATATTTATTTGGATAACAAGGATCTTACTATCTTGCCATCCTTCACATCATAATATATTTTTATTTTTGGATATCCATTCGGGCCTATTTTTCTACCAATAGCGGTAATTACACTAATACTTGTTTTCTTTTCATCAGATTCGAAATCATTAATATCTAAAAATCCGGGATATTCTTCCAGAATTCGATTTATCTCCCTCTTATCCAGACTTTCCTTGATTAGAATATCACATTTCGGGAATTTAGTTAAAAAATTATTTCCCTCTTTGGTTTTCTCTAGAATATCTCTGATTTTTTCTTGATTCATTTGATTCATTTGATTCATTTTAAATTAGTCTAAAACTAATTTAAAACTAAGTAATTTGAAAAAACCAATCTAAAACAAAGCAACGAATTTAAAAGTGCGGACATTAATGAGAGTGAGAATGCGGAAGAATTTACGGCGCAAGAATTTAGCACTAGTATTGATAATTCTCTTCATCCCTGGAGGATTGGGGATGGGTTATATCGCTGGTATGAGCTACATTTTAAACGATATGAAATCTTATTCATATAATTATATTTTAGATTATGATATTCTTAAAGATAAAACAGCATATTGTCAAGGTGATTTCGATTATCTACATACAATGGCTCATACAATTGACTATAGATTTGAAAACTATCATATCCCCTTAAACTTCACTACAAACGCAGTTTTTGTTAGAGAAGGTGGCTTAGTGGATTATACAAATGTTTCAATATATGATGGAACTTACGACAGCACTTTATGGACTGGAACTGCTTTGCTTGGGCAATTATATAGGTATAAAACAGCAAAGCGAGAGCATAATATCGCAGAATTGACAAATGCAACAAGAATTATGAAAAAATTATATACGGCGTTGGAAACAAATTTGATTGTTCCAAGTGGTGGGTATGGACCAGAACATCCAGGAATACTTGCACGATGTGCTGTCCCTCCCGAGAATAAGTCCCTATTTCCTGGTGTATATGAATCCTCATATAATGGCAGCGGTCCCTATTCTGACTGGAAAGCTCATATGTATACAAGTCGTGATTCTATGGCTGGCTGGCTACTAGGAATGGCTTGTATTCTCGAAGTAGCAGCTGAGATTGGTCTCTTAAGTAATGTATCTAATTGTATCGAGCAATTTACTGTTGGTTTTTTGCAAAACGATTGGTTAGCAATTGATGGTGACGGAAATCCACATGGTCCAAATTTTACGCCTACAATTTTCAACTCTGGTTGGGCTCTTTCATTGCTCCAATTAGCCAAAGCTGTTGATATAGAGCAATATGAGCGTCTTTATTACTATATTTCAACTCGATGTGGACATTTTAAACATGTCAGCCACGGTAGCGATAGCCAGCTCATTGTCGATTACTACGCGTTTAATTTCGGAGCGGATGCATTTTATCCATTAATCATATTCGAAACCGATGAAGTTCTACGAAATGCTTATGTTCACAAATATAATCTTGGAATATATAATCCTACGAAAAATCATCGAAATTGTTATTTCAATATTTTATATCTACTATATAATGAGGTTTCAAACAAAAATATTGAAAAAGATATATTAGATCAATTGATGCGCTATAATATTTCGCGGAATCCATATAGAGACTACCAAGCAAAGTTAATTGCATTTGAAATTGATTCCACTATGAGTAAATGGAAGAATTTCTTTGAAAATAATCCAATCGGCACTTTATATGAATGGATGGGAGCGGGTTTTAAAGATTTTGATATTGAGTTTTATACTAAACCGAGAACTTTAGATATGTGGGATGCCGAAAACGATTTTATATGGCAGAGGAATCCGTTTAAAGTCCATTCTTATAATGCCGCAAATGAAGCATATGAAGAATCAGGAATAACTTATAGCGTTCCATATTGGATTTGCAGGTATTTAAATATTATACCGAAGCCTTAACCGATTCTAAACTTAGTTTGAATAACTTTGGAGGATCCTAATGAGACGAAAACAAGATAAAAATATCGAAAACAAACAAAGAGAAGAGGAAACAATCCCCAAAAAAATATCCTATGCTGAAATTTTAGAACTAAAAAAACCGGATGAAAGGAAATTATTTTTAAGAAAGACATTTCTGCTTATCGGACTAATTCTTTTTGTATTATCAATAATATTATTCGTTTTTATCAATACTCTTGTAGGACTAGGGCTATTTTTGTTAAGTATCTGGGTTATATCAAAATATTGGACATTGCAAGACCATCTGTTGAGGGAATCAGTATATTTTCACCCAAAATATCAAGAATTTAGAGAGACACCAACAAAGAAAATCCAGTTTTTCAATTTTTCGTTCTCACGATTTATTGCCACTGTCATTATGATCTCGTTGATTATTTGGAATATCAATACCTTTGGGCTTGAATTGGGTCATGTTGGTGACACAGGACATTGGTGGAACTTGGGGGCATTAACTTGGGCATATCCATTAGCCATCCCTTTGGCAATTTTGTCTCTCGGCTTAGTAGGATATATTGTAATTCATCCAAACTTAACGATCATCTACGAATCTGAAAACTTGTATCATATCTATGAAATCAGACTTTTTTCACCGTGGCTGACCGAGATACCCAAAAATAATATCGAAGCCATAAGATTGCACAATAGCAAAAACGGTCCTCAATGGCTATATGCCGTTATTCTCTTCTATATTATTCTGCTGTTTAAGTCTGGAATCGCACTTATTGAACATCCATTTCAAACCAATTATATACATTCTGTTCATTTGATTATCACGGCAAGCTTAACATTATTATCGATTATTATCTTAATTGCAAAACAACATTGTTATTTTGAAATCGTAACAAGCGATAGACTCTACGAAATGTGGTTTGATCCTGCACTTCTTCATAAACGAAAGATGGAAAATATCGCCAATTTCTTTTGTATCGAACCGATAGCGAGAGATCAGCACGGGTTTTTCGATCCATTACCAAAAAAAAGTGTGAATTATGATGATCAGACCAGAGAATTACTGATAAGCACGTCAAGATCTTATTTTCGCTTGTGTTTTGGATTGTTTTTGATTTTTATAGGAATATATTCTATTTTTTCATACTCTCTATTGGGGGAATTTACGGCGTATACTTGTTTGTCTTATGGGTTTATTGTGTTTTTTAAAGGCATAAAAGAAGATTTCTCAGATAAGAACAATATAATCATCGAGATAGATAGAGAAAATAAGCAATTTAAACAGAAACGTATATTTAGTCGAATATTAGAATACCATTTTTTTAATAATCTAAAATCCCTACAGCTACATGAAAATACAGATAAATCTCCTCAGTATTATCCACCAAAACTGGATATATTTGATATTGCTGGAGTTATTGCAATTATTTTCTTCATTGTACAAGAGTACGTTTATCAGATTATGGTCTGGGCTCCGAAAAATATAGACTTTCAGAACATTTTGGTAATGTTATTTGAATTGTCTATAATTATAACCCTAATTTATCTAATAATCCGACCAGTTGACACAATTAATGTTGGAACAAAAACAATAGATAATTATATTATACAACTGCCAAGTTTGTTTAGATATTCCGAGAAAAATGGTGAACGCAACAATTTCATATTATCTAATGTATATAAAAGCAAAGAGACTAAATCATTTATCAAGAAACGGATTATTTTGATAATAATAACGATCTCTATTTCTGCTATTATCGCTGTGATTGATATCTTCCAATTTTTACCATGATTCATGGAAAAGCTAATTATTTTGATTTCTTTAATTTACCTGGTTTCTCAGTTACTGGTTTCTTTCTTTTATCCTCGTCTTGGGTTAATTTTACTGAATAAATCTCTTGGATCTTTAGTAAATTGTCACAATTTGGACAATTAGCACCCTCTTTATAGAGATAATCTCCTTCAGAATAGTCTCTGACTACTATTGTATTGCATTTTCTACATTTGAGCTTTGTAAGCGTTTGTCTAACGTCTTTAGTTTGTTTTTCTGAAGGTGCCATTAATGAAGATGCAATACAAAGGAGCATGAAACCTAAAAAGGTGCTTGAACCTCCCAAACCTTCCTCACCGCTTGCAAAATTGATTAATAAAAACGCCCCCAATATCATGACAAATATCAAAACCGTTTTAAGGGCAGATTTCCAAGTTATATTGCTTTTTAACCGCTCCTCGATATCTTTCTCTTCATCTTCAATCATATTTCATCAAAATACTTCAATCATACTTCATTTTTTAAATTAATGAATCTATTTTGAAATAGATAAATTTTTAATTTCAATGCGATTTATCTAATTAAGTGATTTTAATCTTATGATATTACAATTTTCAGAAACCGATCCACTGTCTCTTATTCTAAGTCTATTGTTTTATGTATTATTCTTTATCTCGATGTTTTATGGAACAAAAATTCAAGGATATAAATCACTGAAAACATTGGAAAAAGCCCTTGAGAAATTCAAGAAGTGGCATATAGAGACAAAAAATTTAGCAGTTAAGAAATTTAAAAAATATTCTGATGAAAACTTGACAGTAAAAGACATAGAGAACAGAATCGAAGATTTCTTGAATTTTATAATGATTTCCCCTACATCGTTAGATCCTGCCGGATTAGTTCCGAAATTTGATCATTTGCTGGATGTTAGAGAGAATCGATACCTAAATCATGTTAAAAGGTTAGCCAAAAATGCGGATGAAGTTCAGATTCACAATCTAGAAAACTTACTAGAAGCGACGATGGCAGTCTTTCAAGTGTATAGAGTCTTATTACATTATGTATTGCTTGGAAAAAAATCTAAGTCTTATATTATTCTGTTACAAATTGAAATGCAGCTCTCTTTGCTAAAAGCAATGGCAAAGGCATACGTGTCTGCTGCAAAAGCATTTGCTGAGGGGAGCCCCATAGGTGATTCATTAGGACCTATGGTTGCAGCAAGCTTTATTCGAGACGTTATAGGTAATGATAAAGCAGTAAAAGCGGAGGAAATTGCTTATCAAACGATTATGCAAGAAATTGACTTTGAA
>WJKO01000022.1 GCA_014729055.1 Promethearchaeota archaeon
CAGCCTTCAAGAAGGAGAAAAAATAACCTCCTCTGTTAGTAAAAGAGCAATAAAAACAAAAACATTTTCCAACGAAAAAGAAGTTAAAGCAGAACTCAAGAATTTAGAAAAGCAAGCTAAAAACTTCAAGAAAGATAAAAAATATACTGGTGCAATCCGCTGTTATGAAACAGCGGAAGTTACCGCTGCACAATGGCAAATGAAGGATGAATCGAAGAAATATCGTGATATGACATTAGACGCACAGATCAAAGACTTTAATCATACTATCAAGACCGCAAAGAAACAAGGACCAAAGTTAATCAAAAAAGGTAAAGCAGAAGAAGCTCAAGAATTGATTGAGAACGGACTCGAAGCCGCATCTTCACTCTTTAAGCTTGGATTTACCGAATATGAAAAAGACGTAAAAGAGTTCAAGAAATTAAGGAGTAAAGCGGAAGGATTAGAGGAAACAGGGGAGAGCTCACCCGTAGAGGATAAAAAATCTCTATTAAAACAACAAAAAAGCCTGACAAAGAAAGCATCAAAACATGAAAAGAAAGAGAGATATGAAGATGCTATCGAGATTTATTCTGAACTCGTTGAATTGGCCGATAAATTGTTCAAAATAGGGGTGACAGCGGCATCTGGTGATATGAAAACATACAAAAATAAAGTCAGTGAACTGCAGAGGAAATTAGAATCTTCACAAGAGTCTTCTCAAGCAGAAGATAAAGAAGAACAATCTGAGACATCCATCGATCAACAAGAACTAATGGATCAAAAAAGCCAATTATTGAATATTGCATTACAAGCAGAACAAGATGAAGATTATATCAAAGCTTTAGTTGCTTATCAGCAAGTTTTGAATATATATAATACATTGGGTGATGCAGAAAATGCTGGAAAACTATCCGAAAAAATCCAAAATATTGTAGATATGATTTCTAATATTGACGAGATATTGGAATCTATCATGAACAACGCAGAGAAATTGAATACTCAATCCAACTACAAAAATGCGTATGCTCAATACCAATATGCTAAAGGAATAGCTAAAGCAATTAATGACCAAAGTTCTCTGGCTAAAATCAATGAGAAGTTGGATGAAATAGGGCAGAACTTGTAATAATCTCCTTTTCAATTTTCTTTTCCTTTTTCTTTCGTTATTTTTGATAACATCACTACCAACGTTTAGTATTTATTTCAATCTTTTTTTTCCCCTTTTAAAATAGATTCATAATAATAAAACAAACTATCTCTAATAGATAAAAAAATATTAATAAAGGTCAATATAAATTGGATATAAATGTATTAGGTTATATATTATCCAATATATCTAACTAAATATTATTAAAATAGAGTATTTCTGAAATGTATAGAGAAGGTTGAAGAAAAGTGAGTTTTAAAAGGCATAATAAAATTATACTGGCAAGTTTATTATTAGTTTTGTTTATTTCAAGTGTTTATGCCCCTTTAGACGTACTTAATACAAGGGGAATAAATGATGAAAATTATCAAGATGTTGAAGAAGAATTTCCGTGGAAGGATCCGGATGTATCTGCCCAATATTCTAATATAATAACAGATAATGGCGATGAAATCAATATGGAATTAGGTATGGTCTATGATTCCAATACGGTAACATCTTTGAACAATACAATCGGAGAAAATAATAAATCAATCAATGTAATGGCACCTATGGATAGTAATTTTAATTCTTCATATTATAATATTACCGTAGGAAATATAAGAGCGAATAATTACACCGATACAATTCAAGACGGTACTTTTGATGGGTTTGAACCCCTCAGTACGAATATTGACCGCGTTACTTCATTTGTTGCACCGTCAAGCTGTCATCTTGATAATTTTTCTGTCTATTTACAAGGTACAGGTTCAACTATATATGCTTACTTATATAATGCAACTTATAATAATACTGAAGGCCGAATAGAGCCAGATTCGTTGAGCGAACTTGGATCTTTTTCTTTATCAACAAATTGGATCGATGTCGATGTTGCCGAAGATTTGGATAGTGATAATACGTACGCTAACACTTGGTTTATTGGTCTTTTTACGTCTTCTGGTGGCAATTGGTTATTTGATAGGGATGGGGTTGGAAATAATGATACCGAATCTTATAAATACAATACGGGAGGCTATTGGGAATATATTGAAGACAGTGGTAGTACAGTCGACCTTTTTCTAAAAGTTGGATTTGCTGCGAGTAACACTTCAACAATCCTGCCTAGTGATGTTGGTCTTCAAATTAATGGAACAGATGTTAATGATTATGCGCAAGGGGATCTTACTGGTAAGTGGGAAAGTAATGATGAAATCGCGGGTATAGGCGGAAAATTAAACGTTTCTTTTTCATGTGGCTACCCCAACACTCAATGGGATGTATATAATGTTACAGTTAATTATACTAAATCCGATTTGGAAGCAACTTCCACATTCAATGTTGAAACTAATAAGATTGTCAATTGGGAAATCAATAAGTCCATAAATCTATTCAATTCATCATTTCAGAATTATACGATAAAATATAGCGTTCCAGACGAATGGACGGTCGGAAGCGCTTATAATTGGACTGACGAATACACTCCTGTGGTCAACGATACAACGGGAACTTATAAAGATGCTTGGATATACGATGCAGGCAATAGTTCCACCCACGATTGGTCGTTACAATGCACTAGCGCGAATTTCGCAAAAAACATTAGTATCTTTGAAAATGGGGGAAGTCAAAACTCAACATCTGCAAATTATTCAGACACGCTAGATTTCCTCGCGGGATTTGATGATCCAATATCAGGAGATGTCAATATTTCTGTGTACAGTCCAAGCGGTTATTTGAATTATTCTACCGTAAACAGTTCGTTAACGGATGAATATGAAGTCTGGTTCCCCATATATGATATTAGTGGTAATTTATCGGAATATGGTGAGTTTTCTGTTCAATATAAATGGAATAATGCTACGTATGTTGCATTTTGGGAACAAAACTTTACAATTTCTGCAGAAACGAATCTAACACTAATTTCTGCCGATAATCCAATCTATACGTCAGAAGATATTTTTAATATTACTGTTTATTATAACGATACTGGTTTGGATTCTGCAATCACTGGAGGTAGTATCTCCTATAGTATTAACACCGGGACGCCGTCCAGTGACAATGTTGAGGATTTAGATGATGGAAATTATAATATAACAATATACGGTTGGGATGTGGGCGCTTTCGGAAGTATCACAGTGGACATTAATGCGTCCAAATCTTTTTATGATCTTAATACAACTCAATTTAGTTTTACGCTCTTCAACAAAACTGAACAAAATCTACCTGATGGTTCAAGCTATGATGTCGTTCGCGGAGATAACGTAACAATTGTTGCAGAATATCTTTATAATGATTCTGTTTCGGGTATAGAAGACGCAACTCTCAATTGGGATTCCAATAATGCTGCTTTCGAGAACTCTTGGACTGATGGGGGTGCTGGTACATATAATCTCGAATTAGATTCTACGAACGTAGAAGGTTCTGCTACACCCTATAATATAGATTTCAATATTACGAGTGGAAATAATGAAACTCAAGAATATACGGTGTCTGTTACCGTGTTAAATAATACTCAAGTAGAGATCGTATCACTCTCTCAACCCAATTATGGGCATACAGATTCAGGAGCACCATACGAGGTATACTATGGCAAAGATACGATCGTAACAGTCCGATTAATTGATTTAGATAATGGAAACGCCATTGTTACGGGTGGTCAAGCGAATCTCACTTATTCGGGAAGTACAGATTATAATACAACCGATGACAGTGGAGAATTTCAATTTACTCTGGATACTGATACGTCAGCAGTTGCTGGCAGTCCATATACTATTACGGACATTTCAATCAATGCAACTGGATTTGAAACAACTAGCTTGTCAAGTACCAATTTTGACATCATAAATTGCCCAACAAGGGTGGAAGTCGATTCAATTGATGTGGGCGTTACTCCTCTCACCTATTATCCTTCTAACAATACATATCAAGGAGAAGAATATGGTTCTGATATTACAATAAGCGTTTCGTTATATAACGACCTTTCAA
>WJKO01000208.1 GCA_014729055.1 Promethearchaeota archaeon
CCTTTACTAGATTCATAGGTCCAAGCGATTTAATTTGCTCAATAAAATCTTTCATTACCGCAGCAAATCTTTTCCCTTCACTTGCAGAAATCCATTCCAAACCAATCCGTTTAGGATCAATTCCAATCTCTTTAAGATCCATCACTAGTTTTTTATAACGTTCTTCAGCCCGATAGTTACCTTCAAGGTAATGGCAATCACCTAAATGACAACCCCCAATTAAGACACCATCAGCACCATCTATGAATGCTTGAAGAACAAAGTTTGGATCTATTCTACCTGAACACATTACTCGTATTGGCCTCACATTCGGAGGATATTGAAATCGACTAACTCCACATGTATCAGCACCAGCATAACTACACCAATTGCATAGAAACGCGACAATTTTCGGCTCAATATTCTTCTCTTCCATTGAGGTTGTTATCATTGTTTGTACCTCTTCGGACGTGAAGTGATTAACGACAATAGCTTCAGCGGGACAGATAGCTGCACAAGTTCCACAACCCTTACATAATAACGGATTGACTTCAGAAACTATTTTTCCCTTTTTAATTTCAACTCCGATAGCTCCAAAGGAACAAACTTCTTCACATGCTTGACATCCAATGCATAGCTCTTGTTTCACTTCTGCTACGATAGGTTCTGCTTCGACCACACCTTTAATTAAGGTTACAAGTGCTCTTGATGCAGCTGCACGCGCTTGACTAATTGAATCTGCAAACCCTTTAGGTCCATGTGCTGTTCCGCACAAAAATACTCCATCAGTTGCAAAATCAACAGGTCTTAATTTCGGATGTGCTTCTAAGAAGAATCCATTTTCATCTAACGGAACCTTGAGATTCTCAGAAAGCATTTTATTTTCTTCATGAGGTACGAGAGGTGTTGCTAAAACAAGTCTATCCGCTTTAATTTTTAGATTCGCTTGTGTAAGCATATCTTTCACCTTCACATACAATCCATCTTCCTCAAAATCTGCAACGGGGTATTCAATAAATCTGATATAATTAATTTGTTCACGTGCATCCCAATAAGACATTTCTTCTTTGAAGCTAACTCTAATATCACGATACATTACGAATATATTAGTGTTAGGATGTTCTTTCTTAATCAATAATACATGTCTTAATGTTTCCGAACAACAAATTAAAGAACAATATTCTTTATTCTCTTTTTGTCGAGAGCCCACACATTGTATGAAAATAATTGTTTCGTCATCTTTGATATTCCCGTTTTTTAGGTCGATTGATAATTCTAATTGTGTCTGGACACGATCATCGTTGTCATAATTATAGAGACCAACAGGCTTATATTCCTCCGCACCAGTAGCCACTATAATAACACCGCAATCCAATTCTGAGATTTTATTCTGATCATTTTTCACAGATACAATGTAATCGCCGATTGAACCATCGATTTTCTTAATGCTACTATTCGTGAAAACATTAATTTTCTTATGATTGTCTATCCGGCTTTTATATTCAGCAAGTACTTCATCGCCTTCTAAATAATCAAAGTTGAATTTTCCCACAGATTTTAACTGTCCTCCGATTGAATCTGATTTTTCAATAAGATCAACTTTAAATCCATGATCTGCTATTTCTAAAGCAGCATTCATCCCAGCGATTCCTGCACCAATAACAACAGCACTTTGATTTGCTTCTTTTCGTATTGGATACAATGGCTCTTGGTATTCTACTCTTTTAATTCCCATTTTGATTAGGTCCAATGCTTTATTGTCAGCATCTTTTCCTTCTTTCATATGCACCCAAGATACTAATTCTCGAATGCTAACAAAATTAAACAAGTAGGGATTTAATCCTGCTTCCTCTAAAGTTCCTTGAAACAATGGTTCATGAGTTCTCGGAGTGCAAGCGGCAACTATTACCCTATTCAAATTATGCTCTTTAATTTTATCTTTTATAATCTCTTGGGAATCTTGAGAGCACGTATACATATTTTCCATAACAAATGCAACATCTGGTTGTTTTTTTAATGTGTCAACTAATTTTGGCACATCAACAAATCCTGCAATGTTAGAACCACATCGGCATATGAAAACTCCAGTTTTGGTAGGATCATGTGGTGAAATATATTTTTCTTTATAACTGGGCTTTCGCGCTTCCAGTTCACTTGGATCCAAAGGTACGGCTAATTCACTGGCTTTGGATGCTGCTGCACTTGATTTTGCTACACAAGTTGCTATATCATCTGGACCTTCGCAACACCCGGCTAGGAATATTCCCTTTTTCGTGCTTGAAACTTGATCTAACGTATTTAAGGTTGTAAACCATCCCCAATCATCGGTTTGTACACCTAATATTGATGCAAGATCTTTTGCATCACTTCTCGGTGTGACTGCGACACTGAGGACAACTAAATCAAATTCTTTAGTAAAAACTTCCCCAGAAATTAGATCTGCATGGCGGACAATAAGATTTTTTGTCTTTGGGTCTTCTTTTATCTCAGCAGGTATTCCCCGGATAAAATTGATCCCATATTCTTCTTCTGCACGAACTAAAAATTCTTCTTGACCTTTGCCTATGACCCGGAGATCATTATAAAAAATCGTAAGATCAATATTTGGGGCATGTTCTTTTGTAACAACTGCTTCTTTTGTACTATACATACAACAGAATTTTGAGCAATAATTACATACATCTAAACTTCTCGATCCAACACATAAAATAAAACCTATTTTCTTTGGTTCTTTTTTATCTGAAAGGCGGATAACATGACCTTCTGTTGGACCCGAAGCGCTTAACATACGTTCGAATTGCATAGCAGTGATTACATTCGCAAACTTATCTTTATTATATCGTTGTAATGCGGGTTTTAATGTTGGATCTAAAATATCGAACCCCGTAGCGACAATAATTGAGGCAACTTCTGTCTTAATAGTTTCGTCTTTCATATCGTAATTAATAGCATTTGAAGGACAATTCTTCTCGCATAATTTACATATATCCTTTTCAGGATTAGAAAGATACAGACATTGTGATGCATCTATAACCGCTTTTCTAGGAACAGCTTGTGGAAAAGGAATGTATATGGCAGAACGTTTTCCCAATCCTGCTTCAAATTCTGAAGGGATTTTGCGTTTTGCACATTTTTCCATACAGATACCACAACCTGTACACTTATTCGGATCAACATAAGTTGCTTTCTTTAGGATTTCAACAGAATAACCGTCTTTATCCGCAAGAGGTTCAACATTTGTTAATTCAGAATAAGTATATAGATCAATATTAGGATGCCGAGCGGCAGTTACCATCTTTGGTGCTAATATACAGATAGAACAATCCAAAGTAGGAAATGTCTTATCTAATTGTGCCATACGACCTCCGATGCTAGGACTCTGCTCGACTAAAATTACATGAAAACCCTGATCGGCCAAATCTAAACTAGCCGATATTCCAGAAATACCTCCACCAATTACTAATATGGTGGATAACTTTTTTGACGTAATTTTTCAAATCTCCTTTTATACTCTTTTTTGTATGAAATAATGAAATTCATCTTTGGCGACGACTTTCATTGATTATCTAGTCTCTTCATTACTGACTAAAAGAAATTAATCGAAAAAAAAAGAAAGTAGTTTAATTTACTCAACGGTTTCGATTAAATATCTCAATTTATCAGCTATTTTTCGAGTTTCATCATCGATGGATAAGATGTTGAAAGCTTCCTCAGGACTGATGATCATGGCAGCATAAAATAGTTTTTCTATACCAACATAAGTATCGAGACGATTCAATTCATATAAATGAAAAATCGTTCTTCCTAAAGTGTGACCTTTCAATTTTTTATCAGCATTTTCTATGACAAAGTCATAAAGCTTTTCACTAAGAGTCTTCAAGTTATATTTTGGAATATATTGTATATTGTTATAGATCTTAACCATCTGATCTTTCGATAACTCGATTTTTTTTTCAGTAATTTCTGAAACTATTTGAGGTGTTAACATATTTATCATCTTTTTTATTGATATTGTTATCTTAATTTAGGATAAACATATATTTAAATGCTTGGAGGGTCTTTTCGGATAATCTTTAGCGATATCATAGCAAATTGGGAACACTTTTTGGATTTTTAGTTACGGATTTCGGAAAATTAGTTATCATTTCTCCCCTCTAATGCTAAGATTCTGGTCGAAATCGGAAACTTCACAAAAAATCAAGGGTTACGGAAACCGAAAAAGTGGCGGAAATCGGAACATAATACAAAGGATTAGGAAAAGATTAAACATCTACTTAATATATTTCGGAACGAAAGTTACTATCTTACAGAACTATTCTTTTTTAAAATCAATATATATAGCTAAAATGTCATTTATATTAATTATATGGCTCAGTACAATCTTGAAAATCGGACAATGTCACGTTTCTATTTTTAAGTTATAATGGCATAATGCATTTTTATATAAAATTTTCTCAATAATTCCAATAGGTAAGTCTAGTTGTAAAGTCTCATTTAGGCAAAATGAGTAATTGTATGGTATATTTGGGAAGTCTGAACCAAATAGAATGCGGTTCTGCAATCCTTTAACATCATCTATCATTGATTCACGTTCTAATCCTGAAGGAAAGACCTTATGGTCTATCAGAACCATCGCTGTATCAAAAAAAATATTTTTATATTCTTTAGCCAAGTTAAACATTTCTCCGTATTCAGTAGCACCCAAGTGTGGAATCTGAAGCTTAAGTTTAGGATAACTCAATAAAACTGGTCTTAACTTTTTAATACCGACATGAGGACTCATACCAAGGCTTTTATTTCTGCAATGATCGGCCGTAGGTCCATTTCCTATATGTAATACGAGCACTTTATCATATTCCAATAGTTTCTCATACATCTCTTCTAATCTTGATATATTTGGATCAAAATCTGTAACCATTAATTGCAATTTCAATCCAGTGAAGTCCAATTTATCAGGAGATAATATTCTTTCTAATTCTTCACTAAAATACTTGTCTTCTGGGTGAATAGTTCCAAATGGTATTATTTGAGAATAAGATTTACTAATAAATCGTACCCAATCATTTAAATCCCGTGAAATATTCGGTTTATGTGCATAAAGAAGAGAAGTGTGATATTGCACATTGTATTGTGATAAAAAGCTAGGTATTTCATTTGAATAGATTTCTTTGGAGATATCCCAATAGTTTCTTTTAAAATATTTCCATATTGCATCGAAAAGATTATCTGGAAACATATGAACATGTGCATCTATTATTGGACTTGTATATGTCATTTTAATATACTCACCATAATTCAGAGACGCCCTCTGACAATTTTCTTAGATAGTTTTTCCTAGCTACTGTTTGTTAGATAATTTTTTTTAGATTCTTAGATAATTTTATTCCTTCTTCGGAATAAAGTTTTGCAACATTCATTGCGTCATCAATCTCATCTTGGGTCAATTTACGTAAACATTTTGCGGGACTACCTAATATCAGCGAATTTGGTTGAAAATTATTATTCTGTGTTACTAAAGATCCCGCTCCGACAAAAGAGTTCTCGCCGATTGTAGTTTTTCCCATGATAATTGATCCTATGCCAATGGTTACGTTAGATTCTAATTTACACCCATGAATAATGCAACGGTGTCCAATAGTATTGTAAGAGCCAATAATAGTTTCATATCCGGACAATCCGTGGATGACCGTCCCTGACTGTATATTAGAGTATTTCTTAATCTTAACTTTTATCGGATAACCTTCAATAATAACACCAGGAAAGATCGTAACACCTTCCTCAATATTTACATCCCCTATTATAGTAACATCATCGGCTATAAAAGCGACATTTTCACTTATCTTTGGTCTTTTTCCTTCCATTTCGTATATTTTCATCTTATTCACCACGATTATTAACTGCAAGATTTTGAAAAAAAATTAATTAGTTCTCGTTCTTCGTAACTCACATTCA
>WJKO01000209.1 GCA_014729055.1 Promethearchaeota archaeon
TAATATCTTTAGTTTTATTATTTTCTATAAAATTAGTCTCAAGAAAGTTTGGCTTACCTGTTAAAAGAGTATTTCCCAGTTTTGAACGTTTTCTTAGCAAAAAACACTTTAAGAATATACGAGATGTGTTGACTATTTCCATAATCTCTATAATGATTTTGATTCCATCTCTTTTTATCTTTACCCAACTTGCGTTTAGCGAGTTGTCTGGTGATTTATTCGGACCAGACTCTAAATGGGCCTACTTATATGTGAGTTTTATGAATTCTATAAAGGTTGGGGGATTGGCCGTATTAATCAATTTAATTTTCGGTATTCCTCTCGCCTTCATTATTACTAAACGGAAATGGGGAAAAATAATAACTATATTAGATACGATTCTCGATATTCCCATTGCTATACCGTCGGCAGCACTTGGATTTGCAATCTTTATGTTTTGGGGTCCCTCCGGGATAGGATTATTTCAACCGGGTTTTGTAATGATCTTATTCGTGCATGTGACCTTCACGTTTCCTTATATGGTTCGTCCGATAATTGGGGTACTTGAATCTTCAAATAAAGGTGTGGAAGAAGCAGCTAGGACTTTGGGGGCATCTAATATGACTGTATTTCGGAAAATTACATTGCCAAATATCAAACAAGGAATCATTGCTGGCTCTATAATGGTGTTTACGAGATCTTTAGGAGAGACTGGGGCAACGATTGTTGTCATGGGTAGTGTTCGAACAATTCCTGTATTAATCGTAGACTGGGTAGAAGCAAGTGCATATGCAAGCGCAGTTTTTTCGAGTATTATTGTTATTCTTTTTAGTGCTTGTCTTCTGTTATTACTGCGTTATATAAAAAAGCGAGGTGGATAATATGCCTGACATCGAACTAATCCATATCAGTAAATATTTCAATGAAGGAAAGGTCAAAGCGGTTAATGATATTTCCTTAAAGATCAATGATGGTGAATATGTTTTTCTACTTGGTCCGAGCGGTTGTGGGAAAACGACGACCTTACGAATGATAGCAGGATTAGAGACACCCACGAAAGGCAATATATTAATTGATAATAAAGATGTTAGAGACATACCGCCAGAAGATCGCGATATGGGGTTCGTTTTTCAACATTTTGAGGTCTTTATGCATATGACGGTATGGGAAAATGTGGTCTTTGGATTAGAAATGCGCGGTTTTTCAAAAGATTACATCCAAGAAAAAGCCGTACAAACCTTAAAAATGATTGATTTGTTGAAATATCGCGATGAATACCCATATATTTTCGGTAATCCTGGACTTCAGAAGATTGCATTAGCCCGCGCAATTACGACGGGTGCGAAAATAATGATTATGGATGAACCTTTAGGTTCTTTAGATCCAAAAGTATCTGAAGTATTCCGATTTGAATTGAGAAATTTAATTAAGGATTTAGGTTTGACCGCAATACATGTGACACATAATCAAGAAGAAGCAATGAGTATTGCAGATAAGATAATCGTAATGAGAAATGGAAAAATTTTACAAATGGGTTCTCCCTTTGCTTTATATGAATACCCGAATTCTATTTTCACCGCCAATTTCTTAGGAGAAACGAATTTCTTAGAGGGATTTATTCTGAAACTGGTAGATAAAGAGAAAATGAAGGTATGGGTACGATTGGGCGGTCCAAAATTCTTATGTAATAATCTTGATGAAAAGTTTGCCTTAGATGATAATGTTGTCATTGCATTTCGTTATGAAGATGTATATTTGTTCCCTGAAGACTACGATTTTGAAGATTCAATCTATGATTGGAGCAAAATGAATTTTTTTGAAGCTAAATTAAACTATTCCAGGTTTATCGGGTCTACAAAACGATTCTATTTAGATTTGGAATCTGGAGATTCGTTTATTGCTATTAAACAAGGTAACTTTGAAGAAAACTTTGAAGTAGGGGATGAAATAATAGTAGGTATTCATCAAAATGATATTTATGTATTTAAAACGCCCGAGAATCTGTTATATGAATTGTCTTTATATTAGTGGTTGAAAAAGAAATGGTACATATAGAATTGAAAAACATATCCAAAAATTACGGTAAAATTAAAGCATTGGATAATGTATCATTAGAGATTAAAAATGAAGAGTTCTTCATTATCCTAGGTCCAACGGGTGCTGGAAAAACTACGTTGCTAAAAATTATAGCTGGACTTATAAAACCTGATTCAGGAAAAGTGTTTTTCGATGGTAAAGATGTAACTGATAAAAGAGCAAACGAACGCAATCTCGGATATGTATTCGAAAATTATGCATTATTTCCCCATATGAACGTTCAAGAAAATATATGTTATAGTGGTAGAGTGAACAACCGTCCAGAACAGCAAACGAATTTACTCGCCGAACAAGTTTTAATGATAACTTTACTAAAAGGAAGAAATAATGCATATCCTGAGCAACTGAGTGGCGGGATGCAACAACGTGTAGCATTGTGTCGAGCATTGATGAACTTGGAAAAAACTGGACTTCTGTTATTGGATGAACCCTTGAAGGCGTTAGATGCAGGATTGAGGATGAGCTTACGTAAGGAGATCCTTGATATGGTGAAGTCTTCGTATCTACAACTTACAGCTATACATGTAACCAACGAAATGGAAGAAGCTATGATGATGGCAGATAGAATTGCCATATTTGATGAGTCAAAATTAATTCAAGTTGGAACACCATTTGAGTTATATTATCGTCCGCATAATCTTTTTGTAGCCAATTTTATGTCAGAAATAAATTATTTTGAGGGTATTTGTGTTAAAAATAAATCCGCCACATGGAATACAGATAAAAAACCAAAAAGTAATAATCGATTGTTTGCAGAAATACAAGATACCTCCGAAATAATGCCTATTGATTTGGGTGAAGAGGAATTATTCGTAGTGTATATAGACAAGCAAACTTACAATGCAATAGAAGACAATGAGAAGGTAATTCTTATCGTACGTGCCAATCACATGAAAATTCGGATTAAAGATCGAACATCTGAAAAACATAATTCATTCCTTGGCAAAATTAAACGCCGAAAATTTATGGGTGTGTTTTACCGATTTGAAATAATATGTCAAGTATATGATAAAGAGAAAAAAATAATTGTAACAATTCCCGCTACAAATGAGATTCATAAGTATTATCTAGAAGGAAAATCCGTTACGGTTTATTTTCCAAGGGAATTGGGTACATTATTTAAACATCCCGGAAAGAAAACAATTCAGCATGTTTTAAAGTTGGAATAGAATATAAAATGGAAAAACAAAAAAAACAAGAAGTATCAAAAAAGTTAATCAGACTGCTATAAAATAAAAATAGAATATAAATATACAAGAGGTATGAATCTATGAGCTCTTTAATGGAGTATTTTAAATCCCGAAATAAAGAAAGCGCAATTAATAAAATAGCCGTACATATGTCAAAGGTTTTAGAGTGTACAGTTGAGTTTGAAAAGGCAATTCATTTTCTTATTGAAGAAAAGAATTATGATCTGGCTCTAAAAGTATTTCTAAGAGTCAATGAATTGGAGCATCAAGCCGACAATATAAGACGGGACATTCTCAACATGTTATCGGAAGCAGAATTAAAAATACCGATTCGCGAGAATCTTTCGCATTTGGTGAAAAGAATAGATGATGTGGCAAATGCAGCGAATGCATGCGCGAGAATACTCGTTTATATGAATTATGAGGATTTCAGAAAGCTTGATGATGAAGTTCATGTTAAAATGGTAGAGATGGGTCAAGTAACTATAGAAGCTGTAAAAACTCTAAATTTAATGCTTAAAAATATGATTGATGAGACAGAAGATGATGTGCAAGAGATGGCAAATAAAGTAAATCTTTATGAGCATAAAGCTGACGAATTGCATTTTGCTATCAATAGAATCCTTGTTGCAGGCGGAAGTAAATATGATATAAATCCATTTTCATCATACGAAATTATGAAAATGTTGACTAAATTTGAGAATATCTCTGATGCGGCGGAATCTGTGGCTGATTATTTAGTCATCTTAGAAATTCTAACGCAAACGCGAGTTTAGTGTAGAAATTGATTGATTGGATTCTTAGAATCGATGTTTTTTAAAGAAAAATATTCGTCTTGTTATATCATTTAATTTCGATTCGTTTTCCGGTGATCATATAGTGAACCATCTCGCTAATATCACAAGCATGGTCACCACATCTTTCCAAATAACGCGAAGTCATGATATAAGCGATGCAAACGGGTATATTCTGAGCATTTTCCATCATATATGTTAAACATTCGCGAAATATACTCATTCGATAGTCATCTACTACATCATCTCGTGGACCCATCTCTTTAATTGGTTCTAATTCTTCTTGATCAAATGCTTTAAGGCAGTCTTGAACCATTTTCACGGCTACTTCGGTCATCTGTTTAATCAAAACTATCTTTTTGATATGTCGTTTTCCATCCAATTCTTTTCGCACAATATTCGCTATATCTTTTCCATATCTACCTATTCGCGTCAATTTTACGGTTGACTTTAATATGCAAGCTAACGTACGCATATCTATCGCCATAGGTTGATACTGAGCGATCATTTTCAGTGCTTTTCCCTCAATTTCATTATCATATTTCATTAGAGTATCTTTTTTTGCGTGCGTTTTTTCCGCAAGTTCTATGTCGAGATTGATTAAAGATTCTATTGAATCTTCTAAGATCTCACATGCGAGACTACCCATACTATATACATCTTGTTTTAAACGGTTGAGCATATTGTGAAACTTTTCCATAAGTTTAAACCTCTTTATTTTTTAAATTTTATATTTAATCCATTCTTTTTGAGTATCAGTTTAACTTAATTACCTAAACCTTTTTTTTCAGATCTTTTCCTTACCCAGCTTGCTATTAAAAATAACCCCATGACTAATAACAGCAATACAAATGATGCCGCTGCGGCCATTTCGCTTCTTATCTCCGCATCCCCATATGAATCTCTTAATCGATAAATGTGATACGAAAGTATTTGAATGGTATTATTCAGATCCGGTAATAACTCTAAATTTTGACGGAAATTAGCTGCCGTATAAAGAATTGGTGCAGTCTCTCCTGCTATTCTTCCCATACTCAAAATGATTCCAGTTATTATTTGTGGTCTGGCTGTTGGTAAAATAACTTTCCGAATTGTAGACCATTTTGACGCACCCATTGCATAACTCCCATTACGCATTTCTTTCGGAACGCTGCGGATTGCGTTCTCAGTAGTCCTTATAATTGTCGGAAGAACCATTAATGACATCGTTAATATACCAGCGAGTAGACACTGTCCAAATTGCATCATTCTCACAAAGAAAAGTAGTCCGAATAATCCAAAAACAATAGAAGGGGTACTGTTTAGATTGTCGATTCCTGTATTAATTACACCTAACATCCGACCAGGCTTTGCATACTCCGCTAAATATATTCCTGCTAATATTCCAATAGGCATAGCAACTAGAATGGTCCCCATGATGAGATAAAATGTACCAATAATTTGCCCTACAACCCCACCTTGCAATCCATTTTCATACATTTCTTCGGTATAATAATCAACAAGGATATAATGTGGAAATGCTCGAATGGCAAGGTCTATGATTAAAATAGCTAAAAGAGCCAGAACAGATAAAGTAGCTATTGTAATTATCGTAAATGAGAATAATTGGTTCTGTTTTGGTTTCAATGTTTTCCATAGAGCTATAAAAAAACCCATTACGATTATTGCAATCAAACCGGTGATTAAACCCAAATTAAACCTTATTATTTCAAAAACAATAGATCCAATGCACAAAAATGCAGAGATGGTTTTATGCAGTTTTAGGTTTCGAGATTCTCCCACTACAAAGATAATTACTGGAATAATAACACTAAAAATAGCGATTACATTTCCAAAGATCAATCTAAATAAAAGAAATCCAAGGATTCCTCCAGCTATTACAGCGATATCCATCGCTATTTTCTTCGATTTCTCCTGCAAAATCACATCATGTATTGAATATATATTTTGATCTTCAGTCCTTTCTTTTTTTACGTCAAGATTCTCGTTTGCATCTTTCTGCAATTGAACATCTTTTTTATATACGCTGACATCTGATCCATAAGCAAATAATATTAGGATTGTAGGTAAGATTACGCTTAAAGTAGTCACAGTCCACCCAAATAATGGAACCACCCACTTCAAGATTATAAACAAGAATAACATAACACCGAGAATAAATATTAATATCTTTTTATAGTTTATTGGATGGTTTGATTTGTGAGTGTTATTTGACTTAATAGCATCAGACTCATCAATCTGGTTTTTTTTGAGACTATCAAGCTGGTTTGTACGTATATTTTTGTTTATCTGAGTTCTATTCCTCCAAAATCGTGTAAGTCGATGAATAAGTGATGGAAAAAAGGATTTGTTTGTCTCTTTTTCTTTTGGTTGGAATTTTTCATTCATTTTTTTCATTATTTTTCGAGCCGCAATGTTGCAAGAAATGGTAATTATAAATAAAAATGCCCCCAATAAGAAAAGTGCGCTGTGCCATGGAGTTCCGGGATCTGCCTCCTTAATTTCGATTCCTAATGCACCCGTTAA
>WJKO01000210.1 GCA_014729055.1 Promethearchaeota archaeon
CCATTACACAGAGCATTACATATCTAGATTCTCTGAGAATTAGAGATGAATTGCAGAGGATTTCTGAACATTATACGAAAAATGAGAAGATAGATTTGGAGCAATCTTGGAAACTAATTAAACTTATTCTTGAATAAATTTACCTCTTCATTTCATTTCTTCATTTTAAAAATATTAAAATGCCTATAAGTCGAAATATGACATAGGTGGAATCTAAATTTGTATATTAAACCAAAAATCGGATTTCTAACGGTTTTTCATCCCTTTGAAGAAGGTGCGGATAAAGCGCAAGAATTGCATAATAGTTGTCTGAAATCACTGAATAAATTGGATATCGATATTATTAACCATAAAAATCCTGTTTCAGAAGCCTCTGAATCTGCAGTTGTAGGAGAACATTTTAGAAAAAAAAACGTCGATGCTGTTGTTATTTTACTGGCAACATGGTCATCTGATAATTTACTTTTAGATCTCACGGCGGTATGTGAAGTTCCGATAATTAACTGGGGTTTGGAGGACATTAATTCTGGGAGTATGTGTGGTGCTCAACAATTTAATGCGGTACTCAAAGAATTAGAGTATCCTTGCACATTTGTTTATAAAAACAACAATTTATCTCTGATTAATATGTACAAATATTTCATTAGCGTAGCGATGGTTAATGCACTAAAAATGACGAAGTTTGGGCTTATCGGAAGCCGAACCCAAGGGATGTCCGAAGTAATTTGTGATGAATTTTCCGTTAGAGATGTTTTTGGTTCGAGAATTGTCAGTATTGGATTGGATATATTTAAAAGATCAGTGGAAAGCCAAAACACGAATGATTATCGGTCAGTTCTTGAGGAAATTAAGACCAATATACGCAATATCAACGTAACTGATGAAGAACTTGAACATGCAATTAAAAATTATGCGGCACTAAAAGAATTCATTGAAGAACAGGAATTAGATGGCGTAACAATTGAATGTTATCCGAATTATATGGGCGAAGTCTGTCTTGGGTTCAGTTTATTAGCAGATGAAGGATATGTAGGTGCTTGTGAAGGAGATATTAATTCAGCAATTTTAATGTGGATTATGCAAAATTTATCAAAATCTCCAGTTAATCACATAGATCCATTATATTTATATGATGAGGATGATAGCATTGTCGGATCTCATTGTGGATGCACTTCTGTATTTTTAGCCGATGATTTAGACGCCGTTGAAATAAGCCATGTGCGTTTGGCAGATAAAGGTGTATGTATGATGTATTCATGTAAGCCTGGAGCCGTGACCATGGCGAATCTGATTGGTAGAAAAGGAACATACCGAATGGCCGTAATTACTGGAAATGCCATACGAACTGAACGAGCATTTCCAGGCACTCCCGTGCGAGTACAATTACCTTTTAGTAACCAAGCGTTTCTTGATTTAGTTGAGATTGGAGGATTTGGACACCATTGGGTTGTTGCATATGGTGATATATCCACGGAGTTGTTGAAATTAGGTGATTTACTTGAAATTAGCACCTTATATTTTAATAATCAAGTTTAGTATCAAATTTAGTGCATAGACAAAAATGATTGAAAAAATGATTGAGAAAAATGATTGAGAAAAATGATTGAGAAAAATGATTGAGAAAAATGATTGAGAAAAATAATTCGTTGGTGAAAATTCCAAATCCGCAAGATTTTAAGTATAAAATTCACGATTTTCATTGTCATTTAGCGGAAGATCTGGGACAAAATCAAACAAGATATGGAATTCGCTCTATGTGCATTATGCCGAGTTGGAAAAATTGGAGAAATATAGATGTTATAGATTTTAGTAAGGAGGAGAATAACGATTTCGTCAATTCAACAGAATATATAAATAAATTATCTGATATCGAGAGTTCCATCAAGAAGTGGCATGGAAAAATATATAGATTTATTCCAGTGAACTTTAATAAACCTAAAGAAGAATTCAATAGATCCTTGGATTCTTTAGAGATAACAGGATTAAAACTCCATCCTTTGCAAAATTTTAAAATTAATCATAACACGTTGGATCCTTATTTTAATCAAGCTGAAAAGCGAAATTTAATCATATATATTCATACTGATTGGATTCCATCCACAGAATATGGGAAAGTGAAGAATTTAATGCCCGATACATTTTGTAAAATTGCTGAAATGTACCCTCAAGTTACCATGATCATGGGACATTCGGGATTCAACGATTCGTATGTAAATGTATGGAAATATGTCAAGAAATATACAAATATTTACGCAGAAACATCTTGTGCCCCCACGCCATCAGAATTAGAAAAAATCGTCTATAAAGCCGATCCTAAACGAATTCTATTTGGTAGCAGTTATCCTTTAAGTCATACAGCGGGAGAGATTATAAAGATAACGAAAATGCTAAAAGTCACTGAACCGCAAAAAAAAGCAATATTTTACGATAATGCCGCTAGATTATTAAACGATAGACCATGCGTAGAGGTGAACGATAAATGATTGAGTATGATGGCGTTCAATATAAGGTGTTTGATGCTCATACTCATTGGTCTCCCCTGATGAGTAAGATATTGCGTCCCGTATTGGAATTACTCAGCATAAATGAGATCTTAGACTTCGCATATAGTAATTGGAAACGGATTAAAAAGCAATCTTCTGGAAGGCGGGATATGAAGATAAATATGTATTCGGAATTATTAGATTTTTACGGCATTGATAAAGCAGTATGTTTACCCGTGTTTGGATTTGATGTAAAATTCTCTATTGAATGTGAAAAAAAATATCCAGATAAAATTATTGGTTTTGGAGGGGTCAAACCCCGTGCAAGTAACAGGAAATTAGAGAAATCATTTGAGTTTTTGAAAGAATCTAAAGTAAAAGGTATTAAACTCCATGCTCAATATAATAATTTTAATGTAAAGTTACACGAGAATGAACTTCGACGTGTTTTTCAATTTTTAGAGGAAGAAAATATGGTCGCTCTCTTTCACACAGGGTCTCACTTTGATATAAAAGACTTAACGCCCATATTGAAGGATTATGAAGAATTAATCGTGGTATTGGGTCATATGGGGTTGGGACCACAAGCAGACCAAGCCATTGACTGTGCTCTTAAAAATGAAAACGTATATCTTGAGACGTCGGGGCAGCCTTATGATTATTTAATTCGTTATGCTATTAGGAACAAGGACATTGGGGTTGGTCGTGTATTATATGGATCCGATCTGCCAACATTAGACCCAACCGTTGAAATGATGAAAATCTTAAGTTTACCTATATCTGAAGAAGAAAAGCAAGCAATATTTTGGAACAATGCAGTAAAAATAATGTGAACTGATTGTTGTAAAAATTATATAAAATACTTAAACTCTGAGGAATATTCTATGGAAGACTGGAAACATTGGTACCCGAACAAAATGCATAAGGTAAACTATGTAAAAGCCGTTGAATTCAACTATCCTAGTTGGATTCCTTGTGAAATCAGTATTTTTCCCGCCGTCAGGATAAAATATGGAGAAGCGTTGGAAGACATTATCTTAAAATATCCATTTATTTTTGGGAAATATAAAAAAGGAGTAGTTAAATTAATGAAACTGCCCAAATATCACCGACCCGATACTTATAATAGAGATAATTGGGATTGCTTGTGGTATACCTCGAAAGGCGGTTATGAAGGACAAGTTGTCGAACATCCTCTTGAGAATTGGAGTAATTTTAACACTTATTCCCCACCTGATCCGAAGAAATACTCTGAAAGAGGTCGTAACCACTGGTTCCTAGCGCGGCTAGGGTTCTGGGTAGCTCGGAGAAAAGGGATGCTTATACCTGGAACTGGTGAACGACTTTTTGATCGTTTATATTTTTTACGTGGATTCAAAAATCTAATGATTGATATTGCTACTGATAGCCCAAAAATTACTGAATTGGTTAATATGCTAACTGAACATGAATTAAAACTAATAAAATTATGGTTGAAATTGAATGTAGACATTATTTATTTCCATACTGATATAGGAACTCAATCTAGGTTGATGATTCCACCAGCTAAGTTCAGAAAGCATATAAAACCTATGTTTACCAAATTGTTCCAGACATGTCGTAAAGAAGGTGTCATTGTTTACTTAAGTTCAGACGGGAATCTGCTGGAGATAGTCGATGACTTAATAGAATCGGGGGTTTCTATTCATGATCCTCAAGTTAGGGCTTGCACTCTAGAGGGTATAAAGAAACACTATAAAGGCAAAATGTGTATAGATTTAGATTTAGACAGGCAGTTATTTCCTTTCGCTACACCGGCACAGATTAAGAAACATATCAAGGAATCTGTTGAGTTGTTAAACACCTCCGAAGGGGGTTTTATGATGAAAGCGGAGTTTAGCGACACAAATATTCCTTTAGAAAATATTGAAGCTACTTGTGAAGCGTTCATGGAATTTTGTTTTCCTCGTGCTTAAGCGTTGAAATCCCAATCATCCTCATCTTCAAAAAAACCATCTTGGGGACCTTCAGTCTCTAATGCGTTCTCTGGTCTTTCTTTCAATTCATTCTCCAATCCATCTATGCTGTCTTTAACCTCTTCCCCTATGCTTTTATTCTCCTCCTCTTCGTCTTGCCCTTGCCCATCGCTCTTTTTTCCATCTTCCTTTTTCAATTTTTCTCCATCTACCAATTCATCGTCAGATAATTTCTCATTCGTATCTTTTTCTTCGATATCCTCTTCCAGTTCATAATTGGATATAATATGTTTAAGGTTATCCATTCTGTTTTTATTTTGATAAATTTTATACGTAAACCCGATGGCTAAAGCCGCAGCAGCTACGATACCTGCTATGATATAAGGAAGATAATTACCAAGTCCGCCATTTTCATTTTTTACCGTAACGAAGCGATTATCCGAGGGCGCTGAATAACCGCCATCGTTAGTAGCTACCACAGAGTAGTAATAATCTCCGTCTTCTACATTATCATCTGTATAAGCCGTACTTTCACCGTTATAAATAGGATCCAAATCATCTATATTTGTATAATTAATTTCTTGCTGGCTTCTATAGAGTTTAAATTGCGTTGCTTTACTTGGTTTACTCCATTCAAGACTAACTTGACCATTTGTGCCGGGCGCTACACCTTTAAGAAACAAAGCTGGACTTGTTGGGTTATCGGGGATTCTGACGATTAAATAATCATTATTTGAGATACCAGAGTCGCCATCCCCGTTATATGCAACAACAGCGTACTGATAATATCCATTTTCGAGATCATTATCTTCATATGCTATGTTATTGCCGGTATAGATAGGTGTTAATGATGTTATAGATGTTTCATTAATTTCATTTGTATGTCTGAAAAGTTTATATCCCGTTGCGTCATCTATTGAAGACCAACTCAAAGTGGCATTGCCTGATGTACTGGAATGCGGATCAATCTCGGTAAGCACTGGTGTTTCTGGAGGTGCTGGCAGATCGACAACGACAGATCTACAGTCTGATAGAATTGAATCGCCTCCATCATTATACGCAATCAATGCGTAGTAGTATGTGTCTTCGCTTAGATTTGTATCATTGTATGTTAAATCACTGCCCGTATAGATTGGTGATAGCGATGAAATGGATTCGGATGTTATTGTATTGGTATCTCTATATAGCCGATATCCATCAGCTTCTACGATGGCATCCCATTCTAACTCCACCTCACCAGTCGTGCTTATGCTGGGATCAATTGTGTGTAAATTCGGCTTTGACGGAGGTGAGGGGATCTCTACATCTACCCATTCATTATCTGATAAATCACTATCTCCGCCTTCATTATTAGCAATGAGCACATAATAATAACGATCATTGGTTAAATCTTCATCATAATATGATACACTAATTCCGTCATATATTGGACTTAACTCCCCAACCGTTCCAGTGGTTATATCGGCAGTATCTCGGTATAATTGATAAGTATCTGCTTCCGCTACTGGATCCCAAGTTATCCATATATCTCCGGTTGTACTAGGATTTGGGCTAATGGAATCTAATACTGGTTTTGCTGGTGGATTGGTGGACTCTAATTCCACATTAACCGATTTACAATATGACACAGGGCTTTCACCATCTCCATTGTATGCAACAACCGCATAATAGTATTTTCCATCAACTAAACCATCATCATCGTAGCTTGTTGATGCGCCAGTATAGATGGGACTCAGACTATCTACGGAACTTTCTGTTATATAACTCAGATCTCGGTAAAGTTTATATCCTGTTGCACCAGTTTCTGAGCTCCATGATAAATCGATATCTCCAGTAGTGCTCGGATTTGGTGAAATCGCGTTTAATTCAGGAGTGTTAGGACCAATTACAGGTGGCGTTAGATATCCTGAAGTTATTGGAAGTTTTATGTAGGAAGGATAATCAGGTGACAATAAAATGCTATTATTCGCGATGTTATAAGAACTCCAGTCTGAGAAAAAGAGCGGAATAATATTTTGTGCTTTATTTGGATTTCTTTGACTTTTTGGAAAATTCGAACTCGTTACTAATACTTTAATTTTATGCCCTGGCTGGAATTTCCAGGCTCTTGACCACAAATCTACATCCAAAGCATAAGTCACACCTTCTGACATCCAGGTGGTAGTATCCCATCCATTCATACGACATGCTCGTACAATCCCGTCGTTAAGTAACATCTCACGACCATCTGGAAAGACATCTATCAATTTAACTACGAAATCCGTATCGGAACAATTACTTTGCACGTACAATTTGGCATTTATTTTCCCTACAAATTCATATCCAGATGTAAGCGTATCTGAGACAAAACTAATAACATCATTTCTTTGCGTAATATCAGGTAGATTGTTTTCTGGTTTCCATCCATTTATTCCCCTTTGATCAGTAATACCTTGACCGATAGGACTCCCGTCCTCATAGCTGCTATCACCAAGATTTTTACCACCGTTCGTAGGACAAGGAGTAACGGGATTATATAAATACCACTGAATATAGTCTTTTTGGGTTGGATTTAATTTTAAGTTGCCATTCCACTGGTTTGAACAGGCCAGAAATACCATTTTTGTCCAACATTATATACGGGCCATGAATTAACAGTTCGCCATTTATTTACGTTGGAATCACTGATATCGGGATCTGAACAGACATAGTAATAGACTTTGTCATGAGCTGTCCATCTGCTATTATAAGAACTCGTTCCTCTATCAAAATAAAACTCAGTTTGAAATAACCATTCCTCTAGATCCCCCACGTCACCTCCAGAAGGCGGACTATCCCAATTTGGAAATGATAATTCACTTACTGGGTATCCATGGCCCATTGGTGCCATATATAGGATCTGATGATTCTGAGCGCTGGAACTCCCGTAATAATTATATTCTAAATAACCTGTAATAGTACCTTCACTAAAAACATCATCCCATCCTCCTACGTGAACACCTGATGCATGGACATTTTGAGCCCGATTATGTCCTGACGGATTAATATTTCCTTGCATATCGAGATCCATAAGACTGCGCTTATCCCACCAGCTATCTTTCGTCGGATGCTGAGTAACAACATCTCTTACATATTCGATGCCTCCATTAAAACCACCAGTCCAAGTACATATCAGATTGTATCGCATCTGACCACCTTCCATTGCGATATGGTTGTATTGTTCGGGCGAAGCGGTCGCAATATATTGAGCAATTAACTCGGGAATATTCTCTCCGGCATAGCAGAATTGGTTTATTCCGAGGGCAGAACCGCCCCACGATCCGATTTTTCCGTTATACCACCAAGTTTCAAATCCCGCGTTATTCTTCAACCATTGGATAAGATCATAGCCGTCTTTCCAATCGCTTCCAAACACATCAAAACCACCGTTTGAATCGCCCGTACCCCTCATATCTTGGTATAAAACGAAACAATCGTCATCTCCATGAATAAATTCTGGTTCTCTTGCGTAATTCTGCCCTTTTCGATCCTCACAATTTTGATAAGCAGCCGCAAATGTATACGGATTTCGTACTATTAGCGTTGGACCTCGTTGCCCCAAATCTAATTCATCATAAAAAACCCAAGTGGATAGAGTTGCAGGAGGATTTCCTAACGACAATAAATTCTGCGCTGGACTGTTTGGGTATAGAAAAGGCCAGTCCCAAGCGTAACCTTGTGGAATTATACTGGAAATACCCGTCGATATAAAGCAAATTAGAATTAAGCATGAAAATATTTTTCTCTTCCTAAGTTTTTTTCTAGCGGTATTCCAGAAATTCCTCATAAATATAATTATGATTGATTCAAAATATTAGTTTTTTGATTACATCAAGTAATCTAATAATTACAAGTAATGAAACATTAGGGCTTTTTCATTAGAAGATATATTAAACACGATAACGAGGGCACAGATTAAGAAACACATCAATGATTAAAAAAAACAAAAAAAAACAGATTAAAAAAAGGTTTTTATGTGGTTACATTAAACGCTGACCACATGTTTTACAGAATTTGCTCCCTTCATCATTTTCTTTACCACAGCTGGGGCAATATGCAGTACTAAATTCTTGATCAAAGTCTTCATCCTCAAAATTATAACTTTGATTAGCTGCCGTTGGTTGAGTCATGTCTTTCTGATTGTAGTTTATGTTGACATTTAATGTCTGAGGTTGGTTAGGTGCTGGAGTTTTCGACTTATTTTTATCCTCTTCAAAATGACGCTTGATTCTCTTTCCTATTTTCCGATAAGCGGATATTTGTAATATATAGAAAATAAGATATGGCAAAGCTAATACAAGAACAACTATCGTACCAAGTAACATTACAAAACTTGAAATGAAAATCATTACGTTGAAAACTCCTAAGAAAAACATCGAAACTGTCATTCTAGTACATCCTCTAGCTGCCTTCTTTATATTTCGCTCATCTGAATAGTTTTTTAATCCTTTCTTTAATTTACCCCAAGACATCATCCGAAGAATATAACCGGTAACTGTACCGATAATTGGGGCATATAGTAATAAATCTTTTACTTTTAGAATGTCACCGATATCCTCGAATATAGTATTAAAAAAGCTTAATGGATCTGTCCAGATCGGAGAACTCATAGTATCTGTAAGCAATAGAACCACAGCATCTTTTATAGTATTCGATAGGGACATTATTTGAGCTCCTATAATTGTAAGGAGAATTGCAATCAGAATCGCTGTAACTAAATACGAAAGAATCTGTAAAACGGAAAACGCAGTGAATTTGCCGTCATCCAAAGCCGAACCAGTTGAAAATCCTCGAATAATCATTAACAAATTCTGAATAACAATGACGAGTGCAAAAATACCAGCTAAGCCAAGCCATCCTAGTACTAAGTAAAAACTAATTTCAATTAATTGAAAACTAATAATAGGCAAAAACATTGAAAAAATCATAAACATAGGACAGAGGAATGTACTCCACAGCATTCCAGTTCCGATACCTCTGATCGATTTTCCAAGTTTGTATAATTTTTTAAGATCTTCTTGTTCTGTCATGTTATTTCCTTTGACAGAAGTAATATAAAAATGTTTTATTATCATCTGATTGTAGAAAATAGAGTCAAGGCTATTATTTCGTTTCTTACTTTTAGAACTACCGATAAATATTTGTGATAAGAAGTAAAATCTGAATATGTTTTTATAATAATTAAAACTAATAAAAATGTCAAAATGAGTGAATTCATTATTTGAAACTTTCTAATCCGATCCTCGCTCTATATTAATTTCCTCAATATTTCCGATAATAGGAAATAATTCTTTCTTTCGTCCGTTCTTTCTAATCTCCACAAGCTTATTGGTTATAAGTTTATCTATGTGATATTTTATCGTCTTATGATCTAAATCCAAGTTTTTTGCTATTTTATTAGCATAAGTGCCCGGATTTTCCTCGATTATATTGAGTATTTGCACGGTTACTCTACTCTTTGCTAATTTTATATCTATGTTTGACATTGGGTTGCTATTGTAATAAGGGAAATAGACCACATATTGCCCTATGTTTTTCTTACCTATGATTTTATATGTCTCAAGGATATCAAGATGCCAAACCAAATTTCCGGGAGATAACTCTGTCTGTCGTAACAACTCGTTAAAATGAATTCCTGGGTGGTCTAAAATCAAATCGATTATTGTTGAACGGTTCTCATTCTCTAAAACATCGTCTATGGATAGTCTATGAACACTATCTGTATGTTTAATTATTCTATTTTTAATAAATTCGCGGTACTCTGATTTACTGAAAACAATTATTACGGAGAGGAACGAAATGCTTACAATAACAAGCGCAATTAATAGACTTATATCTAAAGCTGGAGTGAAAACAGAAACGTATAACTCCGTTTCAGAATTTATTACGGTGGTTGTAATTGCTTCTTCATCTGTGTTCGTTACTTCTGTTTCCAATGTTTTCCATCCGTCTTCCTCGGTATATAAACTCCATTTATCGTTGGCACCTATATTCTGTTCAGAATCAACTATTGCACTTAACTCTAAATTGTCAATCGAGTCATTTATTTCAATTTTCAGATATGCGTTCCATTGATTCTTGAATCGATTATTACCAGTTCGATATCTCCTGTTTTGGAATTTTGTTTCGAATGGCTCGTTGTAGATTCGTAGAGAGATATTATTTTTATTCGTAATATTAAAATTTAATTGCCTATTTCCAAGATGGGAATTGATATCTATTTGTAAGTCGATTGTAACATTTGAAATTATACGAAATTGATTATTACGCGCAAATTGATATTCTACCCACCCTTCATTTCCACTTACCTCATCAGATATACTGTAACCTGCTATTGTTTCAGTTCGTGCTTGAACTGCGATTATAATGTTAGAAAGAGTAAATGCCAAGATAATTGATAAGAAATATAAATTTTTTAGATCATAACCACTCAATCGATGGCTTAACTTCAATTTTCCGTCCTTTTTTTTCAATTGAGTGTTCATTATTAAAATCCTTCAGTTTATGATTATAATATTTTATGGATAATAGATTAAAGTAATTTGTAAGTACAGAAATGTAATCGTAAACAAAATAAAAAAATAAAAAATTTTAGAAACTAAATTTATTGTATTTTCCATTGTCTATTGTCTTTTCTTGATAGCATATAAGACTATTCCGACTGCAGCAACTGCACCGGCGCCAATAAGAATCATGGTTGTAATAGGCATTGCGTCGTCAACTATTGTCCATACGCTGAAATGGTCTGTTGATGCTAATAATTCTCCATCTACAAACTCACTTTCAACAGGAACCCACTCATCAGCTTCTTCATCAAAATACGCCCATGTCTTTCCATTTGCTTCTGATTGGGACATTTCCATACCCAATTTCGCGGTGCAAGACTGATTTGCTGTAATATTAACTGCGAAACCATAATTCATCCTAACTCGATTTCGGTTTCGTACGGTTTTACCAGCCTCAACACCAAGCTGTGATTCTTCTTCACGACAAGTCATATTCAATTCGATATCTTGATCACCATCGACTGATGTAATTTCCAAGCTCATTTCCTTATCGCCAATAGACATTGCATCGCAATCCATGTTTAATTCCATCTCTGTCGTTCCATTAATTCTCAATCTAGTTCTTTGCCTAAATTGATAAGTAGTCTCTTCACCAGCGTTTTGATGCCCGGAATGTTTGTCACTACTTGGTACTTCTACTGTTGCACCTGCGGCAATTGATACCATAAAATATGCCATAATGGAAAAGACCAAAAAATATTGTAATTTTCTCTTCATTTTATTTTCACTTTTTCTTTTGGTTCTATGATATCAAAGTCATTTATCAATATTTAAGGTCTGAAGAACACTTATCCCCATATTTTTCTTTTTTAAAAAAACATTCAGAACTTATAGATTACTTTTTCCCATTTTTTTATAGCATGAAAATTTTTAAGAAAGTAAAGAAAACTTAAATTATGACACAATTTAATGGAAAACTCGTACTTGACGAAGATGGATTGCTCTGCGTTAAGATGCACATCTCTCCCATGAATCCAGAATTATACGACATCCCATTACAAGAATTATTAGAAGATCTAATCAATAAAGATATTTTTATGGAAGTCTTTGCGACACAGAAAAGATGGGAAGGTGAAGGAGGATCAGAGGAATGAGTAATAATAACAGCGAACTCGAATCTAATTCTGATCGTATAAAGTTCGGATTAATAGGAACTGGAGCGAGATGCGGGGGCTTATCAAGAACATTGGTAAAAGACCCAGAACAGCGAGGCGATGTAATAGCTCTATGTGATATTAATCAAACCGCACTAAAAAAAGCAGAGGGAATGGTTAAAAGTTACTTAAAGCATGGAACAAAGAATTATACGGATTATAGAGAATTATTAGACAATCCCGATGTGGATGCGGTCATTATATCACCTCCTGACTTTTTACACCATAAAATGGCGATTGATGCGTTTAATGCGGGAAAGCATGTTTTTCTCGAAAAACCAGTTGGTATAAATTTAGATCAGATGATTGATATTGTAAATGCTGCAAAAAATTCCGGAAAAACTTTAGAAGTAGGTTATGTGCTTAGATATGCGCCATTTTTTGTAGAAATGAAAAAAATGATTGATGACGAGGAAATAGGAGAACCATTGTTCTGCCAGGCATTAGAGGAATATTACGGGGCTTATCACTTTTATCGGGGTTGGTGGAAGAAAAAGGCTAATACTGGGGGGATTATGATACAAAAGATTTGCCATGATATGGATCTTCATTATTGGATGTTCGGGAAACCCAAAAAGATATGTGCATTTGAAAGCCTCATGAACTTTAAACCTGGTGGATGGGATAATAAGGGAGCAGTGACTTGCCATGAATGCGAAAACCGTTGCCCATATTTTACGCCAGAGACTGGTGGTCGAACGAATTCGGATGAATGTGTGTTTAATGATCCCCATGATATAACGGATAATTGTCAGATTATTATTCAATTTGAAACGGGTTTAAATCTTAGTATGGGCATGAATTTCTTTAATTCAAGAGGGCAGAGTGACAGGCATTGGCGAGTTGTTGGTTCAAAAGGAGAGATTACTGGGCGTCTTTCAACTGGTATGATTCGATATGACCCAAGATTCGATAGTACGATGGGATTTGAAAAAACTAAAGTGTATTTATGCAACAAGCCCGGAACTGGAGGTCATGCTGGGGGCGATGCCGTTCAGATATTAGAATTTTTGCAAGCGATTAAGGAAGGGCGTGAATCTAAAGCGGGAATAGAAAGCGCATATTGGAGTAGCATAATGATTATGGGAGCTCAAATGTCAGCAGATAAAGATAAGATTGTTCGAATACAAGATTTAACGGATAAATATCCTTATCCTGGTTGATTATAGATGTTAGACAGATTCATCTATCTTGATTGATTATAAATGAATCTATAATGTTTCCTCTACAAGAAATCGCCTTAACGCTTATTTTTTTTCTCTTAATATCTAATAATACAAAATGCATTTTCATTACGAGCTTTCTCATATATTTAATGTTAATCCAATGTTTGTGGAATGAGGATGTTGCACCAGATGTTATGTAATGCACTCTATCAACTACGAAATGTTGATATGAATGTTCGTGCCCGCCTAACCATAATTTACCACCAGCTTTCCTCACCAACGGGACAATATTATGGATCATATCAAGAACGTTGTTATTTTTTCTAACAGTATTATAGGGCGATGAGTGCCACATGCAGATCAACCATTCTGTATCATTTTTTTCGACTTTATCGTCTCTTTCAATATAGGGATTAAGTTGCGTTTTTAGAAAGTCATATTGTTGCGATCTTAAATTAAATGATTTTCCCCAGTCAAATGCGATTACATGCAATCCGTATATATGGATCCCATACGAACGTTTATTATTTGGATAATTAACGTAGGTTCGATATGCATTTTCACCAATAAGATTCTTATTTTGCTTGTCAATTTTTAAATCGTGATTTCCAGGAATACCAAGAATTGGCACATTTCTAATTAGTTTACCATGTATATGGTAAAACCAGCGCCATTGAAAGGGGTTAATTCCGTGCATTGTGTGGTCTCCTAAATATAAAATGAGATCTGGCTTGCTGTCACGAACCTTTTTTAATAATCTGAATTGAAAAATTGGCGGAATCAGTTTTCGAGGCTGAATATCACCAAATGTAACAACTCTTGTGTTTAAGGATTCTTTGGGCTGATCTTTAGCCAAATGCGCTTGGGGTGCTATAAAC
>WJKO01000211.1 GCA_014729055.1 Promethearchaeota archaeon
GAAAGGAAGGGGGAGGAAAATGCATGAAAAAAATGAACGCAAATAGTACGTGCTCCCTTCCTCACCATATCTTCTTTTTCTTTTATTCATATATAAAAGTACTTGGTTAATTTGTCATCATGAAAAAGTGTCATATGAACGAATATGGGCGTCTATTGATTTTCTATATACACCATATATTCTGTTGAAAAAATTTAAAACCGGCATTATGGTCTCATAATTGGGGTTGTAGAGTTTAGTAAAATAGTATTCTTTTTTCATTCTCCTCACCAACCTTCATCCACATACCATCCCTCAAATTCTCTACGCCCCTTCTTCACATATTCATAAACAATGATACTGTAAATTAATCCGTCAATAATAACGCTAGTACATATGAGTCCTCTTTTATATCCATATTTTAACGAGTTAATAACGTAAAACACAAACCATATAAGAAATCTATATGAAATATCAACATACATGGAAATCGTTTATCGGTTTCGATATAGGGTTTTAATTCTAGGGATTTGGATGTTTATCTTGGCTGTAATGTATCAAAATGGCATAACAGGGACAAGCACTTTTGTAGATAAATTACAAATTTTTAGATTGATTTTTATTACGGTTGGTATTATTTTATCTGTTCTGGGTTTACTATTTAAAATAAAAAAAAACTTAACAATGAGGTGATTTTATTAAATAGTGGGGGTCCGATGAGAAGCAAACAGACTAACAGGAGAAAAAAACGTGTAAAACATTTGATTTTATATAGGGATTTATTTTACAAATCTTAAAAATTAAATATCGGAAAATTATTTTTTCAAACGATACCGATATATATGAGTAATTACATATCGGTATAATATGAAATATACCAATACCGATATTAAAATAAACGATTCGCTTATAGATAAAATTGAAAAGAAAAAGCAAAAATTAGATTCATTAAGACCTCTTCCTAAAGATGCTGTAAAAAGAATCATCGAGGATATTCGACTCAGGCATACATATCACTCAGATGCAATCGAAGGTAATTCTCTAACTCTTCAGGAAACAAAACTTGTACTTGAAGAAGGGATAACAATCGGTGGTAAGCCTTTAAAGGATCATATCGAAGCGAGAAATGATGCAGAAGCTTTTGATTTGATGATCAAACTTGTACATTCTCAAAAGAAAGTATCTCATGAAACAATCCAACAAATACACGAGTTTGTCATGAAAGGAATACTTACAAATCCGGGACAGTATAGAACGGAGAATGTGAGAATAACTGGTGCAAAGATTCGACCCCCAAGCTATCTTAAAATTGTTAACTTAATGGATGAATATGTTCAAAACATAGAAAAACTTCAACTTCAACCAATTAAAAAAGCATCTTTTATCCATCATGAGTTTGTAAGAATTCATCCATTTATAGATGGAAATGGAAGAGTAGCAAGACTACTTGAAAATTTTTATCTTATGAAAAAAGGCTATCCACCTATAATTATACAAAAGGAGGATAGAAAAAAATATTACAAAACATTAAACAAAGCAGATCAAGGAGATCTATCAGATTTTGCAACATTTATTGCTCATTCAGTGAATGAATCAATTCAATATTACTTATCAAGTTTTATCGATGAAGAAAGGCTTGTACCACTTGCTGAGTTATCTAAGATATCTAGTTATTCTCAGGAGTATCTTAGTCTTAGAGCAAGACAAGGAAAGCTTGACGCTGTAAAAATCGAAAATGTTTGGTATTCTTCAAAAAGAGCATTAGAAGAATATCAAAAAACAGTAAAAAATAATTAATTATTAGAAAAGTGGGCCCGCTGAGAGGCAAACAAGCCAACAGGAAATAAATCCGGTAAAATATTTTAAAGAAGTACCAGTTTTATTGAGAAGGTATGTTTTATTATAAAGATTGAACCTTCCTAAGTTCATATTTACAATATGTTGGATTATTATCCGGTGCAAAACATATTGTAATTTCATCTACGAAATAAAAAAGATATGATTCTGTGAAGGTCTCTTCAGATGTCGAAAAATTTAATATTATTATACCTTGTTGATAGTCTGTCATATTAATATTATATGTTCCATGCGTAAAGGTTCCATCTTTATGAAAATACCAAATTTCATTAGTTGTACTCTCGTTAAAATCATCTACGCCCCATTCTCCAATTAGAATATTTGGTTCTTTCTCTTCATTATTAAAAATAGAAAAAACAACCAAACTGATAATAATTAAGATAATTATTGAAATAATCAGCAATTGTATCTTTTTCATGTTGATAACTCTGTAATATTATGTTTTGTTAATATGTTTTTGTATTGGGTAATATGGTGATCCATCTGAATAATAAAGGGTATCTGATTTATAAGATAGTATATTATATTCCACTGGTTTATTTACCCATGAAGCCTCAAGAAAATGACCATCATAACCATCGATTAAAACAACAATAGATATATTTGAAATTCGTGAAGAAAACTCAGCACCAATCTCACCGAATGATACGATATAGTAATCTCTCCCGTTTTTATTTTGTACGAATATTGGATTTATCGGTTTAGTTTTATCAAATAGTTGTGAGAGATCTTTATCATATGGTAGTAATTCCTCTCTTAAACCATAAATAGCTGCTTGGACAATCCATGTGTTACATAATTTTTTAAGAGTTAATGGCATGTTTTTATTTCCTCGATAATTTTGAATTACATTTTTTTGTATTTCATTTAATTGTTCCTTTGGTTTTATTAATAAAATATCTTGTTCATGGAGGTCTTGGGGAGGTTCTACAATTGCTACATATTTATTGTTATATTGATCATCAGTATCCATTGGTTTATAATAAGTGTCAATCCATTGAGTTACTGACTTATAGCTATTAGAACCAATTCCTTGCGGTAAAGGATCATTTATCCAAAATCCAAAAATTGATAGATCCTCTTGTAAGGGATAACATGATTTATTTGTATGAATCCCTCGCACTGCCATCCAATTTGAATAATCTCCATACGCTGGAATCATTGCAGGGACATGCAAGGGATGTCCAGGTTTATAACCTCCATAGGTGCCAATGGTGTAGTTGATCCAAAGACAGATGCGTTTCATCGTCTCGGTGAGATTATCATTACTGTATTTTGCAAAATTATATCCATATTCGCTATAGGGCTGAGGACGGTTGTCTTGGATGATATGCCAGAGACCAACAGTATCAAGATAAGGTAGGCTGACGTTGCTGTTATTTTCAACACCATTCTGATACAGATCAAATTGACTATCAAATAGATACGGTGGTTCATCAGGATCTTTGGTTTGATTCCACCAAATATAATTCAGCGTCATTTGAGCGACTGCTGGCCCACACATCTCACGATGGGGTTCTTCTGCATCATATATCGGAAAATCATCTAGATTTAAGAAAAATCCTTCGAGAATCCAAAAATATTGAACATTTGATGTATTCTGATTTCCGCATATATCTTTTACCCATATTTTAAAATTGTATTCTCCATGTTGATTAAAAGTATGATTGTAAAAAAAGACATCTTCACTTTTATTTTGAATAATTGATATGTTTTCTTGTATCATGTCTGGGTATTGGATAACTATGTTTACTTCATCGATAATAGAATCTTCATAAATAATTGTGGAGACGTTTATTGATTTATTGACGTACTGTAATGGTGGATCGCAATGTATACTAATTATCTCTGGTTTTGTATTATCAATTCTTACATCTACTGTGGTTTCATTCAGAATATTTGTATCTTTACATAGTTTTACGTTTATCGTGTACATATCGTTTGTTTCTCCGGATATATTCCAGCTAAAAATATCAGATATGCTCTGATTTTGATCGATATACGGA
>WJKO01000212.1 GCA_014729055.1 Promethearchaeota archaeon
AAAAAATCATAGATAAACTATTTACAAAAACCGCGATGGTATTCTCACGAGGGGACCGTTTACAAATGGTGTTTGATATGAATAACATTGTGACTGTCGCAGAGACGGTATCTAGAAGGTTAAGATTACATCTTCCAAAGAAAAACAATGATATCTTAGAAGGATTAAAGAAAATTGCCAAGCATGTCGCGGATATAGGAACTGATGTTAAAAACGTGATGATTAGTGTGTTAGAAGATTTTGAAAGTGCGAAGAAATATATTAAAAAAATTAATAATCATAGACGAGAATTGAGAGAAATAGAATATGAAGTTTTGGAAATATTGTATAATACGGAAGATAAAATCGCCTCAAAAGCCGACTTTGTTTTTTGGGAGGACTTGATTACGAATCTTGCAAAAGTTGCTAATAGTGCTGATAATTCTGCCGATAAAATATACGCTTTAATATGTAAATATTCTGTTTAAAAATAAAAGAAAATGATGTATTAATTTACTGCTAGTCTGGTATTTTTGAGTTTGATTCTGAGAACTATTGTTGGTTCTCTCTTCTTTTTATTCCCATTCAATTTTAGTAGAACCATGAAATCGCTCAATCACAACTCTTGCTTGAGTGAAGAATTGAACTGCTTCTCTTGCTTGTGCACGTAAAGTCCCAAAAAAGCTGTCTTTTGCACCTGCAAATGGAAACCATGCAATAGGTGCTACAATTCCAATATTTATACCAATATTTCCGCAATTAATTTCATGTCTAAAATGCCGGGCATTTTCACCGCTTTCTGTATAAATAGTTACCGCGTTTCCTTTAGGATTTTTATTTATTATTTCGATTGCTTGATCTAAAGTATCAACTCGATCAAGCATAACAACTGGACCGAAAATCTCATCATCATACCATTTTTGCCCCGGTTTTGCACCTTCCATAATCACTGGTCCTAACCAATAGCCATTTGGATAACCATCGACTTCAATATCTCTACCATCTAAGACCATTGTTGCCCCATCATCCAAAGCTTCTTGAATTTGCCTTTTTAGTTTAGTTAAACTGGCTTTTGAAACCACAGGACCCATAAATGTTTCTGGATCCAGTCCATAACCTACCTTTAATTTTTTTGCAGCATTAGAATATTCAGCTTTTACTTTTTCATAGAATTTTTCATTACCAACAGCCATTACTACTGAACCAGCGAGACATCTTTGTCCTGAATTCCCGAAACAACTATTCATAAGATTTGACATGATTTTGTCAAGATTTGCTGTTTGATCGATGACTAAAAAGTTGTTAGCTCCACCATGACACATAGCTCTCTTTCCCAGTGATGTGGCACGTTTATAAATATCCTTTGCCACTGGTGTTGAGCCAACGCTAGAAACACCCTTTATATCGGGATGTTCAATGAGCATGATCGCTTGTTCTGCATCACCATGTATACAATTAACAACACCAGGTGGAAATCCTGCTTTATCAATGCATTCGATGAATATATGTTGCATAGCAAGTGGTGTTTGTTCATTTGCTTTTAATATAAAAGTATTTCCAGTCGCAACGGCAAACGGTAAAGTCCAAAAGGGTATCATTGCGGGAAAATTGAAAGGTGGGATCATAAGAAATACCCCGAGGGGTTCCAATATCGAATATTCATCAATACCCGTTGCAATATCGCTCATAAACTCTCCTTTTTGGAGTTCAGGGGTACCAATGGCGGCCTCACACATTTGGTATGCTCTGACTACTTCGCCTTTTAGCGCTCTACGCTCTTTTCCATGATTTTCCGAACCAATATCAGATATTTTATTCATTTGTTCTTTTAATAGAGCTTGCAATTTAAGGAGGGGTTGTATTCTCTTGATTCCGGGGGTATTTCGCCATGCTGGGAAAGCTGCTTTAGCCGCTGCTACGGCCTCATAACATTCTTCTTTAGTTGATAGCGGAACCGCTGCAAGTTGTTGATCAGTAGCAGGATTCATCGTAAACTTAACTTTATCTGTTTTCGATTCTACAAATTTTCCATTTATATAATTTTTCAACCTTCGCATTATTCTTCTCAATCCTTGCTTCTCTATAACATATAAAGAATCTTTATTAAAAATAAACTATTTGTTTTACGTTTATTAACTTTTAATCTGTTTATTGATGCTAATGATGCTAACCATAATTCAGTGAATTCTATTCTTTAACCAATAAATCAGAAACTTATTTAAATTTATTTTCGTTTTATTTGATTGTCATGAGTAAATCCACAGACAATGATAGAAATGCTCATTTTTTACATTCACTATTGAATCCGAATTCTATCGCAATTTATGGCGCAAATGAAAACTTATTAGGCAATATGGGATCTCAACAATTGTTAAATATTCTCGATAATGGATATAAGGGACCAGTTTATCCGATTCATCCAAGACTGGAGAGTGTTATGGGCCTCCAAGCATATAAAACAATAGAGGAAATACCCATAATTCCTGACTTGGTTATTGTCGTTCTACCAACTAGACTAATTCCGCAAATCTTTAAAGAAATAGGGGAAAAAGGTGTAAAGAATGTCGTCTTGGTAACTGCAGGGTTTCGTGAAGTTGACAACAAATCTGCAGAAGAGGAAATAAAAAATATCGCCAATGAATATGGTTTTAGATTCTTA
>WJKO01000001.1 GCA_014729055.1 Promethearchaeota archaeon
CGGGTTATCAAATAAGGGGATCTGACCGAGATTATCGTCCATCTATGAATGACTCTGAGCTGGAAATTAAACTATTGAGACCTCAAGAAATCCCAAATTATTTGACCTATGAGGATGGATTTGATTTAGGCATCTCTGGTCTTGATTGGGTTAAGGAGACAGGCGCAGATGTAGAAAGGGTTTTAAGCTTAGACGCGGGAAAAGTCCGAATTGTTTTTTGCATCCCAAATACTTGGCAAAATATCAATTCACTTGATGATTTTATTAATATATTCCACGAAAAAGGTAAAGTGCTTAGAATCTCAACAGAATATATCAACTTAAGCATCAAGAGTATAATGAAATGCCCCAGTTACAAACAATACTACCAAGAACAGATTCCTAAAGTAATTACTCCGTGGAAAACCTGGGGAACAAATGATAACGTAAAAATATATTTATCATTTGGTGCAACTGAAGCGAAACCACCCGAAGAGGTAGATGCAATTATCGATAATACAGAAACGGGTTCGACTATTAGGGCAAATAATTTGAAAATAATCGAGGTTTTGGATCGATCTGGAGGTATTTTAATTGCAAATAAGAAGAGCCTTGAAGATGAATGGAAAAGGGAAAAGATAGAAGATATAAAAATTCTATTATCGGGTGTGCGAAATGCAAGGAAGAAAATTCATCTATTTATGAATGTAAAAGAAGAAAACTTAAATGCATTAATTGATGTACTTCCTGCTTTAAAGAAACCAACAGTAGCAAAATTAGCTGGAAAAGATTCGGATGGTTGGTTAGCAGTAAATACGATAATTGATAAAGAGAAATTTATAGATTTAATCCCGAAACTTCGAAAGCTTGCACAAGGTATTGTCGTTCATGAGCCAAGGCAAGTTATAGAAACTTAACTCAGTTCTGAAGTCTGGAGAATATAATAATTTCACCAATTTCAGATATTGATATATAAAATTCATATTTGTTGATCTATGTGTTGAAAATAATAAGCGGTAATACATTTCTTAAAGAGGGTGTTGAGAAATACCTTCCGCGTGCGAGTTACCAAATGGAGAATTTGAAGAAGACTGTTTCTGGCTTTGTTGAAGAAGTTAAGCAATACGGTGATACTGCAATATTGGAATTTACAGAGACCTTTGATAAGATAGAATTGAATATTGGGGATCTTAAAGTCAAAAAAAATGAAATTAAGGAGGCCTATAAACTAGTCGATGATAATCTAGTAACTGCCCTAAGAAAATCAATAAAGAACATTAAGAAGTTCCATAAGGCACAAATTCGACAAGACTGGGAGATAGAAACTACGAAAGGTGTTAAAGCAGGACAGATTCTCCGACCCTTGGAATCAGTAGGTATTTATATCCCGGGTGGACGTGCAATTTATCCGAGCACTGTATTAATGACTGCAATTCCCGCCAAAGTTGCGGGTGTTAGTAGATTAATTATATGCTCCCCTCCCAACAGATATAAAATAGACAATAAAGACTATATTGGGATTCATCCAGCTATTCTGGTAGCAGCGAATGAATGTGGTGTACATGATATTTTTAAAGTAGGTAGTGCATGGGCAATAGCAGCGATGGCATTTGGAACAGATGTTATTCCTCAAGTTACAAAAATAGTAGGTCCAGGAAATAAATACGTAAACGCAGCAAAAATGATGGTAAAGGATTACGTGTTAGTTGATACACCTGCTGGACCCTCAGAAATTGCTATTATTGCAGATAAAACGGCTAATCCTACATATATCGCATATGATATGTTTGCCCAAGTAGAACACGCCCCAGATAACGTGGCAGTTTTAATTACGGATTCAGAAGAGCTTGCTGAAAAAACATTAGAAATCTTAGGCAATAAATTGGATTCTATGGAGCGAAAGGAATTAATAAGGGAAAATCTTGAACATTCAGGACTGATAGTTAAAACAAACAACATTACTGAGGGTATTAATATAGCAAATATTATTGCAACGGAACATTTGGAACTTCTCACAAGAGATAACGATGAAGTGCTCCCTCTGATTAAAAATGCAGGGGCAATATTCATGGGAGAATATTCACCTGTTCCCTTGGGAGATTATTGTGCGGGAACGAATCATGTCCTTCCTACTGGAGGGAGTGCTAAATTCAATTCGGGATTGAATACTCTTGATTTTATGAAAATTATTGATGTATTAAATTGTAGTAAAGAAGGATTAAAAGAATTAGAGAAGATTTTAACGCCTATTGCGGAATTCGAAGGTCTAACCGCCCATAGAGATGCTGTAAGAGTAAGATTTAAGGATATAGACTCAAATTAATTCACATCAACCCAGATGGGAGAACTCCAGACCATTTCACTATTTTTCAAATCAATTCTAACATAGTACCAATCTGATTGATTTGTTTCGCAGTCTTCATATTTCTGCTTAATATCCTTTCCATCGATTTTCTTTTGAATCCAAGACTCTCCACTTCGAAATATTGTAATCTTTTTCAGTTCTCCATCGGCATTGCATTTTATTTTTATATTTCTCTTTTTGCCAGAATTGGATGTTATCTCAGAACCCATAGGGTGTCCATCAATCTCAAATTGCAATATGGAACGATTTCCCGTTGTTGCATAACATTTTCTATTGTATAAAGCATCCCAAATAGATCCTCTCGTCAATTCTTTAGCATAAACCGCAGTTAATCCTCCAAGATATGTACGGCTGGTCCTTGTCCAGTCACTAAATCCGGGTCTTCCGCTATGTGTATCACTACCTGCCGTAAAACCTAATCTCAATCCGAGGTTTAAAATTTCGTGAGCATAGCAATCTTCATTCGATGCACTATTCTTCTGTACTTGTTTATTTAAATATGGAATTTCACGCGGACATCCTCTATATTCTGCACTTCCATGTTGACTGTATATTTCCATTACTCGATACACTTTAGAGTCGAAGCCAGACCAGTCTGCTCCAAAGTGCATATGCGGAATTATCATTCCATTTTGTTGTTTAACAACTTCAGTGAGTTTCATAGCATCGTGCAAATTATCTTCAGTATGGATTAATAATTGTCCATTTTCTCTTGGATAATAGATATTCATATCACAATTGCTATTTCTATATTCATGTCCTAGAAAAGTGATGTAACTATTTGTTTTATTATATTTACGTACAGCATCTTGCATTTTAATCCATTCACCGCGTGATAATCGAGGACCAATGTCATCATGATCCGTTACTGCGCAGAAATCGAGTAGTGCAGTTTTTTTTCCATAAGTATAATAATGGTCAAGCGTTCCTAAACCATCAGAATGGATTGTGTGACCATGAATATCCCCCCAGAACAATTTATCTTCCGATTTATTATCTGTGACTTCGGATATATAAAATGGATTCGTGGTTGAAAGAAAATTCTCTTGTTTGATTTTCAGACGATTTGTGGTTTTCTTTTCTATTTTATTTCCATACATTCCTTGTTTGATAAAAATGTTGTCAACTTTAATTGGATTGTTATATTCATCCACGTATATCAGATGTGTTGCAATCTTTGATGTGTTATTTATATTCGAGGAAACTAACGCAAGCAATCTATCTGGCGAGCTTGGGAGTAATTTAAGTTTGGGTGACTTCTCTATTCTTTTGTATCCGCTAAACGGTGCGGTTCTATTTCCATCGGGATCGACTGCTACAATGAATTCAGCTTCGCCCGATAATTCTCGAGTCTTTGCGCCAGCTTTACTAAATGGTTCATCACCATAATAATCCCGATTCCCATAAATCACAGTAAACGAATCGCCCTCTTCCATTCCACCTTTTAGTATTTTCACAAATATATTTCTTCCCCATGCTCCACTATGCCCAGTATTCTTATCTAATCTACAAAATATGTCATAAATGACATTCAAACTAAGTTCTAAATTTTTATCTTCTGTTTCTACCGTTGTGAATCCTGGTTCATAGAATGCCTTTGTTTGTGGCGCTGTAAATCCATGAGGTATTGTTATTCGCACAGCTCCACCAACATCAATGCCTTCCTTACCTGCTATATACGTAATCTTCCAAGTACCTTTAGAATCTACCGTTATCGGATCCTTTGGTTTAATATTTGCACATCCGAGATTTATGTCGTATTCCTCACGATGACCCATATTTGTTAGTAATCTAGAAAAACTGAAAAATGTTGGCTGAAATAAAGGAAGAACCTTCGTGAATAGTCTTGGTTACGATTGTCACAATGAATTTATATCAACAATTAACGGCAAATCAATAGATCGCATTGTCAATGAGCCATTCTTGAGTAAAAAAGACATTTATA
>WJKO01000023.1 GCA_014729055.1 Promethearchaeota archaeon
AGATCAGCGTAAAACTCAACGAATTCGATATCAGTTGCATCGGAATTAATTTCAACAGATTTTGGTTCATATATGATCTCATTGTTGGTTAAACTATCCCCGAAAGTAATGATAGGAGCACTATTATCCAGTATAACTTGGATTACGCTTGTATTTGTAATACCATAATCATCTCTTAATTGGGCAACTAAATAGAAATTCTCATCATTTGGCGAAAATAATGAATCATTTGCAGTATCAAATTGTATTTCAAAGTTCCAATTTTCATCGTGGCTATACGTTTCATTGATCGTGTAATATGAAATTCCATCATTGCTGCCAAGTAATCGCACTGCAACTGTGTCTTTTGAAATTGAGTGAATAGTGAGTTTTTTATTTCCATATAGAATATCATTTGGACTGAGATTTGCCCAAATTCCTTGGGGTGGTAAATCAGTTAGCACCAAACTGCTTTTCTTGATTTCGATTCCAGCGGCGGGACTAACTCCATTTGCTGTTGACTTAAATTGAGAAATCAATCTTATTAAATAATGGTCTAATTCACCAGGTTCTCCTTGTGTGTAATTAACAAACATCTCAGTCATATTAACCGAAATATTTTCTTCTTTGAACAAGAATCTGTTTTCATAGGAAAGAATCTTCGACCAAATCATTGTAGAGGATTCAAGGACTAAATTTTCATTTTTATCTTCTACATATAATTCAAATAATAAGGACGTATTGATGGGAACAGAAGAAATTGTCGCAGAATCTACGAATGCTTGCAATTGCAGATTTAAGGTGCCATTAAAGAGTGTCGAAGCCAGACCTGAACCATCGATTAGCGGTGTAGAGGAATATACCTTCGAATATGAATCGGAACTCACAATTTGTTCAGGTATACTCATAATAATGCTATTGCGATTGGGATCAGATTTGGTATTCTTTTCTGCTATACTGTCCATTGTAATAGGGATAAAGATTACATCACTTTCTGAAATCCAATCCAAAATGACGGTTTGGTCGATTTTTAGAGAAATATTTGTAAAGATTAACTGATAAAGATCCTTATTTGTTTTATATCCTATACTTTTAGGGGGTGTGCGCATCCAAACTCTCAGTTTAAACTCTTTTACTTGGGTTCCGAATAATTCTGATAAGTCGACTGATTTGGTTTCTAATTGTGAATTTACGCTAATTGTATCAGTCCTTATTAGCAAGCTGGACAATTCGACATTGTCTTGCGAGATTGGAATCAATTCAATACTATATTCTGCTGTTCCGTCATCTGAAGATGCAATTGTCTGTATTGGATTATAAACTGTGCTGAATTCAACTTGACTGCTTGTTAACCCAGGATCTTCAAAATCTATGGTATTATCTAATAAAAATTCTCCCATGATATTGGGAGAATCAATGTTATTATCTGTCAAGCTGCTTGAAACGGATGATAACTTATATTCATCGGCGGTATGATAGAATTTACATTTTACTTCAACATTATCAAAGAAAATTTTTCGGTTTTTATTCTCATTGGACCACTCTTTGGTTTCAGCAATTAAGAGAAGTTGATATTTACCTATTCCATGAAAATCGGACCATATTACATTTCTATCCTTTTCAGTTGGTCCGCATGTCCAACTTGAAGTATATAGATCATAAATAGAATGATCTGGTGCTAATATTAATGCCCGAATTCTGTATTGATTACCCGGGCTTATATATTTATTTGAAGCTACATCATATATTATTTCTATATTATCAAAATCAATGGTATCTCCTAATTTTGGAATCATGAACGGAATTGAGAGTGCAGCCCATCGGTTTTCAGCATTATTACTGAACCTAAATTCAGGAACAGAAGTCATGAATTCTCGATGCCAAACATACTTATACAAATGATAATAGAACTCAACGCCCGAATATGAATCACTTCCATATTCAAAATAATCATTAAGCGTTGAAATTTCTGCTCTGTTACCACAAGCGTAATCAAATCCATCATTAGCTGAATCAATACCCCAAGTATTGAGAGAACTAAAGGGATTATTTTTAAAACTATAGTCTTGGATTCCAAATGCAGTAAGACCTTCGTCTAATGGACTTGATATGGGAATCGGAAATATAGTTGCCGGATCGTTTATTGAAGAATCTTCAGGAGGAAGATTTGTCAAATAATAACAATCATTCATATCATTTTGAGTGAAATCGATCTTTTTCGTATCTTGCTGGAAAGTATATTTATTCCAATCGCTTAAATGCCCTGAAGTTCCCCATTTTGGATTCGGATAGATAAGATGAAAATCAATTGATTTTATTGCAAAATAATATTCATCAAGAAAATCCAAAAAACTTTTCCTTTTTCCAGGATTAATAATGATTCTAAATCCAATTCTAAATTTATTAGGTTGACTAAAACTGGACAGATTAAGATTTACGGTTCTTGTCAAGAATTCAGAGAAATTTCCAATAAAAAGACTCTGTAATTCAATTATTTGATTATCTTGATCTAACAGAAGAAGGTCAATATCAAAGAGATTATTACCAGAATATTCATCCTCAAGACCATTGATATCATGAACGGTAGCAAAATGAACCGATATATTTGCCGATGTTACTTCATCCGCATAATAATAAATTGCTGGTGAGATTATCGTAGCTTCTAAATCAATACCGCTATAACTACCTATATATAATGAATCATATTTTGTTGAAGTTCCAAATGTGTAAAACCATGACGAGATATTATTTAATAGAAAACCTTGTTTGTCATCTGTGCTATTTGTCCATGAGAAAACTTTACGTAACTCGGTGGAGCTATGCACTGTATAAGAATCGTCTTCTGCAGAACCATTAGACACCTCTTGATTAATTGTACTTGGTCCAGAATAATCAAAGCTTGAGAAGATATGCGATGGATCAAGCGAATCAACAATGACCGTTGGTTCAAAATGCTCATTACCGAGGAAAGTAAATCGCGTTAAAAATGGATATTGTATGGAAGTTCTTTTTTCACTATATCGTAAAATTCCGTGAATATCGGTAGGTGTAATTGTAACTTCTGTATACTCATCAGGATCAGAAAATGATGTATCCGTAGTTTCAACGATGATAGGTTTTTCTACTAAGCGCCGTTTCGAATAATAATAATCAACTAGTTTGATTTGATAGTTAACTTGATAATGTGGATCAATAGGATATTCGGAATTGTCAATTATAAATACACCCATATCATATTCATCATCCGGGTAATCGGGAGATGAAATAAATTCAAATTTAGACTTAGCTTTAATTACATGCGCATTCTGTCTCTCAGAATAACCCTTTAAAATGGGAATAAACAAGAATTTTGTATATTTATAAATTTGCACCGTAATATTACTACCAGGTGCGAATCCTGAATTCAAACGAGTAATAGGATCGATTTTCACAGAATGGGTGTTATTACCCGCACTAAGATACAATTTTTCCGTATATATTATTCTATTTGTATCTGTATTTCTTATCATTATTACATTAAGACCATCTTCCTTGGAGGTCCAATTAATATAGAGTGTATCAAATAAACGAATCCTAAATGTTTCATTTACCCACCCAGTGGTTCCTTCTTCCGTTGGATAACCAGTATCTAAATATATATTCGTTATCTCATCTGTATTAGGCGGAGGGCATGCCATTGCGAAAAAACCTTGAAAATTCGAAATTGTAAATAGCATTAGCAATGACACTATTAAATATTTTTTTATGGCTAGTTTTTGATTTCTGGGCATTCTGGATTCACTTTGATTCTTTTATTCTCATATTAGAAAATATAATTATTATCAACAGATGGTATATAGTTTTATTAAAGACTAACTTTGAAACATCATTGATATAATGTTCTTCGTGATCTATCTATTTAAATATATGACATTAGCGTAAAATTTTTCTTTTAATTAACATAATTAAACTAAAATCTTATTTGGCAAAAATCATGTTTTACGATTCAAATAGGATATAATATTTCTATTTAGACGTTATAAGCGTAAAAATTTGGATTTTATGGCGCTGAATTGCTCATAAATTAGTATGTAATAATAATGTCGTTTAAATACTAATTTTTAGTGTTTTAGTTTTATAATACAAAAATGGGAATCATCCGAGATTACGAAGTCCCGAAGTTGTTTCGGCCGATTGCGGCTAAGTTTGGCGATGTTGCTTCAAGTCTGGTTGCCGACGGCATATCCTTGCTGATTTCGATTATAACGTCGAAAACTGATGAGTGTATTCCCTTGAACTATCCGTTAAACGAAATCCTCGAATGGTATCGGGCGGAATTTGGAAATGAAGAGGTCGAGATTTCGGTCATTCGGGAACGCATTAAACGCCATATGGAAGAGATGAAGGCCAGAGATAGAAGGGCAGTCCACCAATATCACTACCGGGCGCCGGCGTGCGGCAAAGATGAGTTATTTGTGAACAATTCTGCAACGCAAGACATCCACCTTATCGACTCGATCAACTATTATCAGCTGAAATTAAAAGACGGGTCGGCGGAGCACGGGGCGTATACGAACTTAACCTTTACCGCGGGGCCCTCGGGACAGCCCATGTTG